>WTHX01000031.1 GCA_011522975.1 Alphaproteobacteria bacterium
ATTTTGGCCTATTCATTGGTGTTGGCGCCTTTTGCTGTTTTGCCCGCATTTTTGGGCATGGCCAGCATGGTTTATGGGGTTATTGCAACAGGTCTGGGCGCTGGGTTTTTGTTTTATGCCATCCGCCTGAAACGTGACGGCAGTGACGCCAATGCCATGGCATTGTTCAAATATTCTATTCTTTATCTCTTTATGATTTTCTTGGCTTTGGGTTTGGATGCTCTGCTGGGATTAAACGCGGTTGGTTGATCATGGCTGAACAGAAAAAAACACCAACCCCTGAAGAATTTGTTGCCATGCGGCGTAAGCGTAATCTGGCTGTATTTGGCGGGATTATTCTTTTATGCCTGATTTTCTATGCCATCACCTTTGTTCAATTGGCAGGGGCATCATGACCACCCAAACAATGCAAATGGCTGAAAAGAACAAGCGGGTTGGCCTTGCGGCATTTGCCATGGTTGCGGCGATGGTCGGATTGGCCTATGCCTCTGTGCCGCTTTATGAATTGTTTTGCCGTGTTACCGGTTTTGGCGGCACAACCCAAGTCAGCCTTGCCGCCCCCGGGGCGCCAGCAGGGGCGGTGATGCGTCAAGTATCATTCAACGCCCATGTCAGCCCTGAATTAAAATGGGATGTGGTAACGCCTAAAAATGCTTCTGACGTTTTGCCTGGCGATGAAATAATTATTAATTATATCGCCACCAACACCACCGATCAGCCGATCACAGGCACGTCCAGTTATAATGTGACGCCTAATAAAATTGGCCCGTATTTTATGAAGATTGAATGTTTCTGTTTCACAGAACAAACATTAGCCCCTGGTGAAAGTGTGGAAATGCCTGTCATTTTCTATCTCGACCCAGAGATTGACCAAGATTTGAATACCAAGGCAACACCAGAAATAACGTTGTCCTATACCTTTTTCGCCGTTAATAAGGACGGGGGATGATTGCCACCCACGGCAATAAATTGAAGACTTGAATCCTAAAGCATGGGGGAGATTAATATGAGTGGGGAAGCTAAACATCAGTATCATCTGGTAGAACCAAGCCCGTGGCCTCTTGTAGGCTCAATGGCGGCATTTGTGCTGACCTTAGGCGGTGTTCTTTATATGCACGAAAATACTTACGGCATGCCGACAATGGGTGTTGGCCTTATGCTTGTGCTGGCAACAATGTTTTATTGGTGGCGCGATATTATTCGTGAAGCCGAATACCAAGGGCATCACACACCGATCGTGCAGATTGGGATGCGTTACGGCATGTTGCTGTTTATTTCATCTGAAGTCATGTTCTTTGTGGCCTTCTTCTGGGCGTTCTTTGACCGCGCTTTATTCCCAGCTGGCGGCATTTGGCCACCCGAAGGCATCGTGACCTTTGATCCATTTGATCTGCCATTGATCAACACATTGGTCTTGTTGCTGTCCGGTTGTACTGTAACCTGGGCACACCACGCGATTGTCGAAGGCAACCGCCGTGATTTCATGATCGGTCTTGGCCTGACGGTTGGTCTTGGGATGCTGTTCACCGCGTTGCAGGCGCTTGAATACAGCCACGCGCCATTCGCGTTTTCTGATGGTATTTACCCATCCGTCTTCTACATGGCCACAGGCTTCCACGGTTTCCACGTGATTATCGGGACATTGTTCTTGGCGGTATGCATGTGGCGTGGCGCGCTTGGCCATTTCACACCAAAACAGCATTTTGGTTTTGAAGCCGCTGCTTGGTACTGGCATTTCGTTGACGTTGTCTGGCTGTTCCTGTTTGTCGCTGTTTACATCTGGGGTCGCTAGGCTTGCCAACACCACAACATCAACAGAGCACGGATAGCCCCATGCGCCGTGCTCTGAACGGAACTTGCCCTGACTGCGGTCAGGGCAAATTGTTTCAGGGCAAAATTGCATTGGTGGATCAATGCAGTCACTGCGGCTTGGATATATCGCGCTATAACGCTGGTGATGGCCCTGCCACATTGCTAATTTTTATTTATGGCGCGTTGATTGTGCCCATGGCCTTTCTGCTTGAAACCTTGCTTGAACCGCCATTATGGGTGCATGCGATTGTCTGGGGGCTTGTCATGCTGGGGGCAACCTTGCTATCACTCAGGGTAATTAAAGCGGTTATTGTCGCCAAACAATTTGAATTTCAAACACCTGAAACTTAAGCCTTACATATAGGGCTTCATCAAAAGGACTTTACCATGTCGTTCCGCCCGTCTTTATGGATGACAGTTTTCGCCATCCCAGCATTATTGGCTTTGCTGTATTTAGGCACATGGCAAATCATGCGGATGCATTGGAAAGAAGCCTTAATTGAAAATTTCACATCCCGTGCGACGGCCGAAGCCATCGCCCCGCCTGTAACCGAACAAGCCGATGACTTCCAATATCAGCGTCTGATGGTCAAAGGCGTCTGGATGCACCACGCTGAAGTGCAATTGATTGGCCGTACTTTTGAAGGCACGGCTGGGTATCATGTTGTTACCCCTATGCGATTGGACGATGGCCGTATTCTGTTGATTAATCGTGGTTGGGTCGCCCAAGATTACCGCCGTCCTGAAAGCCGGCCTTCTACCCTGGATGCGGGCGAAGTCACCGTGGAAGCAATTTTGCGCCTGCAACGGCAAAAAGGCTATTTCGTGCCGGACAACAACCCAGAGCAAGAGGATTGGTTCACCTTGGACATTGGCGATATCACACGCCATCATGACTTAGGCGATCAGGTCATCACGTCGTATTCCGCCGATGCCTTGCGCCAGCCGGGGGCGTATGTCTTGCCAATTGGCGCGGCCGTGGAAATTAATATTCCCAATGATCATTGGCAATATGCCCTGACTTGGTATGGCATTGCCTTGGGGCTGATTGGGGTTTATCTATCATGGCATGTTCAGGCGGGACGGCTTCGCTTCCGTGCAAAGAAGGATTAAAGCAATGCAGTATATTTCAACCCGTGGTGGAGATGGGCCTCTTGGTTTTGAAGACACGCTGTTATCTGGCCTGGCACGCGATGGCGGGTTGTTTGTGCCAAAAGATTATCCGCAATTAAGCCGCGATGATTGGAACGCGCTGAAGGGCAAGTCTTATACTGAAATTGCCAGCGCGATTATGGGGTATTTTACTGAAGGTGAAATTAACCATGAAGATCTCTCAGCCATGGTCAATGAGACTTACAGCGGTTTCACCCATGCTGATGTTGCGCCATTAGTGGCATTGGATAATGATATTCACGTTTGTGAATTGTTCCATGGCCCGACAATTGCGTTTAAAGATTACGCCATGCAGTTTTTAAGCCGGGCTTTTGATCGGGCGTTAAGCGCAAGGGGCAAGCGTGCGGTTATTCTTGGTGCCACCAGTGGCGATACAGGTTCAGCCGCGCTAGAAGCCTTCCAAGGGCGTGATTTTGTCGATATTTTTATCCTCTTTCCCGATGGGCGTGTTTCCCCCATTCAAGAACGGCAGATGACGTCAGTAATTGCTGATGGGGCGTTTGCTGTCGCTGTTGAAGGTAATTTTGACGATTGCCAAGATGCGGTCAAAGCCTTGTTCCGTGATCTTGAGTTTCGGGATCGTGTCGGGCTTTCGGCGATCAATTCGATCAATTGGGCGCGGTTGATGCCGCAGATTGTTTATTACGTCACGTCTGCTTTGGCTTTGGGCGCGCCGGAACGTGAGGTTGCTTTTGCCGTGCCAACAGGCAATTTCGGTAATATCTTTGCCGGCTATGTCGCCAAGCGCATGGGGCTGCCAATATCGACATTGATCTGCGCATCCAACCGCAATGATATTTTAACCCGATTCTTTGAAAGCGGGGTAATGGCGCGTGAGGGGGTTGAACCATCATT
Source organism: Alphaproteobacteria bacterium (assembly GCA_011522975.1). Taxonomy (GTDB): domain Bacteria; phylum Pseudomonadota; class Alphaproteobacteria; order Puniceispirillales; family UBA1172; genus JAGWAQ01. Next base: position 3,841 of record WTHX01000031.1, read on the forward strand.
CAGCCCATCAATGGATATTCAAGTCTCCAGTAATTTTGAACGGCTGTTGTTTGAACTGCTTGATCGTGACCATGGCAAAGTCAAACAGAATATGGCTGAATTTTCTGAAACAGGGCGGTTCAACGTGGCGCCTGATGTGATGGCGAAAGCCCGTGAAATGTTCAAAGCCTATCGTTTGGATGATGAAGGGACTTTGGCTGAAATCGCCCGCGTGAAGGGCGAACACGGCATGGTGCTTGACCCCCATTCGGCGGTTGGCGTTTATGCCGCCCATCAAGCCCGCGTATCAGGGCAGGTTGATCAAGACACGCCGATTGTCGCCTTGGCTTGCGCCCATCCGGCTAAATTCCCTGATGCGGTTGAAAAAGCAATTGGATCTCGCCCAGAATTGCCGCCGCATTTGGCTGATCTGATGACGCGGGAGTCAAATATTCATCATGTTTCGAAACAGCCGAAGGATATTGCTGATTTTGTCGATCAGATGAAAAGGCAAAATCATGGCACATGATGTTCAACTGACAAGATTATCATCTGGCTTGCGGGTCATATCAGCACGGATGGCCGCTGCCCAAAGCGTCTCTGTTGGGTTTTGGGTCAATGCCGGCGCCCGTGATGAAGCCATAGCCGAACATGGCATTGCCCATATGCTGGAACATATGGCGTTTAAAGGCACCACCAGCCGTGATGCGGCTGATATTGCCCGCCAAGTCGAAGACAAAGGCGGCTATATCAATGCCCATACCAGCCGTGAAGAAACCGCTTATTATCTGCGGTTGATGCCTGAAGACCTTAATTTCGGGGTGGAATTGCTGGCGGATATTTTAATCAATTCAACTTTCCCTGAAGATGAAATCTCCCGTGAAAAAGGCGTGATTATCCAAGAAATTGGTCAAGCCCATGACACGCCTGACGATATCGTCTTTGATATGTTTCAATCCATCAGCCATCCTGACCATGCTTTGGGGCGGCCTATTTTAGGCACAACTGATAGCGTCAATGGCTTTGACCGGTCTGATTTGAATGGTTTTATGCAGCGTCATTACGCGGCTGATAATATCATTATTTCTGCGGCGGGTGATGTTGACCATGATGCTTTGGTCAAATTGGTGGAATCTCAATTTGCTGATCTCAAGCCGCATCATCAGAAACTGGACCGCAGCCATCCCGCTTGGCCGAATGCCGCTCAACCACGCCGCCAGATCATGGCGCGTGAATTGGAACAAGCCCATCTGGTTTTAGGCCTTGAAGGGCTTTCCATCACCGATAAAGATAGAATGGCTTTATCGGCAATGTCGGTATTATTCGGTGGTGGGATGTCATCGCGCCTGTTCCAAGAAGCACGTGAAAAGCGCGGGCTTTGTTACAGCGTGTTTTCTTTTGCTCAACCTTTGTCGGATTGTGGTGTTTTGGCGATTTATGCGGGCACATCCATGGAAGATGCGGCTGAGATGATCAAACTGGCTGGCCAAGAATTGGTTGATGTGGCGGGTCACGCCAACCCCGAAGAAACCAAACGTGCTATCGCCCAGATGCGGGCCAGCCTTAGAATGCAGCAAGAAAACGTCTCATCCATCTGTGAAAGTAATGCGCGGCAGATGTTATTATTTGGCCGTGTCAAACCAACGGCGGAATTATTGGCAGAACTTGATGCCATCACCGAAGATGATATCAGGCGTGTCGCCAGCCG
>WTHX01000076.1:0-4234 GCA_011522975.1 Alphaproteobacteria bacterium
GAAATAATTTTGCCATCAATTGCGCCAATGATGGGCCTTGGCCATTGACGTTTTGACCGGTGGTATTATCCGTTTGCGCCCAAGACAAAGCAGGTGCTAAGGCCATCCCCAAAATGCAGACACTCATAATCACGGTTAATCTATTAATTTTATTGATAGGGGGATGCATAAACAAGACAAATTAACTTGGAAAATAAACCACCAAACAATAATTGATTTTATTAGGAATATCAAAATATTGATCGTTTATGGCACTGAACTCTGATGCCTGTTCACGCAATAATTTAAACCGCGTGGCCTGCGATAAAACCAAGACTTAATGCCGTCAGCAGACCATTGCCCGAAAGATATCCTGAAACATCGGGCCCTGAAACCCCGCAAGCCGCCCCGCCGCAAGCATAAAGCCCTTCAATTGCCGTACCATCTTTTTTCAGAACACGGGCGTCATCATCAATGGCAAGCCCGCCTTGGGTGTGGAATAGCGCACCAGTGACTTTCACCGCCGTATAAGGCGGCTTGAGCAATTTATCAGGATCAAACACCCGTCCAAAAGCATCAGGCTGGCCGGTTGCCGCTTGGTCAGCACAAGATTCTAATGTTTTTGCAAGGTTTTCATGGGGCAGGCCAAGTTTTAAAGACAGGTCTTCAAGACTGTCAGCGGTGATGATGGCTTTGGCGGATTCGGCATTGCGGAAATCTTCAAAATCACGCCCCATATTAAGAAGGCGGTCATCAAAAATATTAAAGGCTGTTTGCTCAGGCTGTCTAAGAACATTTACCGCTTGTTCAGAATAACCTTCATGTTCATTGGAAAACCGTTCGCCCTCAAGATTAACTTGGATGCCACCTTCCATCATCAACGCCCATGTCACAAGAACACCATGGGGATGGGCAACTGAACCATGGCCTTGATACCCTGAAAGATGCTGTAATTCAGCACCAAGCCCTTCACCCCATAAGATCGCCTCCCCCTGATTGCCGGTATGGCCAAAATAAAGCGCATCCTTCATTTCTGGGATATGTTTAGCGACCAAATCGGGGCTGCCGCCATACCCATTACACGCCAGAATAATGGCAGAAGCCCCAATTGTTTCAACCGTACCATCAGGGCGGATGGCTTTTGCACCTTTGATCTGGCCATCCTCGGTTAAAACCAAATCCGTGACCTTCAAGTTACAAGAAATAAGAACATCACGTTTGATCGCGGCGTCTTCAAGCCTGTTGATCAGCGCCGCCCCTGTGACTTCTGGAACAGCGTGCATTCTGTATCGGTTGTGGCCGGGATAGAGAAAACCATCCAAAACATGAAAGGGGATATCATGGGTATCTTCGAGCCAATCAATCGCTTTACTAACGGTATTAACACAGCGACGGACATGATCAGGATCAGCTTTGTTTTTATTCTTCGCCATAATATCAGCGCTAAAAACATCATAATCATCATCAAGGTTTTGGCGGCTTTGGGCTTTGGTTTGCGCGGCAGGGATTAAACCCGAAGACAGCGCGGTTGACCCCGACAATCTATCTTCACGTTCAGCAACAAGTACATCAAGGCCACGATCTTTAGCAGCAAGCGCCGCCGTCAAACCAGCCGCTCCGCCGCCGATAATAAGGCAATCCACATCGATATCAGCCGTAAAACTGTTATTGATGATAATACCTGCCATGGTTATGCGCCTTTAAAAAGCGCGGTGGCCTCGGCAACGGTCATGATGTCACCTACTGTCGAAAGGGCTTTGATGGCCGTGTCATGGGTTTCAGGTGAAAAGGCAGCGCATCCATCAGATAAGGTGATGGTATGGAAATCACGAACATGGGCATCACGCACAGTTGAGGCAACCCCACCATTTGTCACAATCCCGCATACCATGATCGTCTTGATGCCGGCTCGCGATAAGGCAAATTCCATTCGGGTTTGATAAAAAGCCGAATAGGCTACTTTTTCAACAGTGATATCTGCAGGCTGAAGCAAATCAACCAACGCGTTTCCCCAAGAGGCAGGTTGAAAATCACCTTTCTTCAGGAACGGTCTTAATTTTTTAAGATGGGATGAGATAAACGGCTCACCGCCTTTGCCCGGTACAAGGGTAAATTGGGTTGAAACAACCCACCCGCCAGCATCACGCACCGCGTTTAACAATGGAAGCAATCGTTCAGGAAGAGCGGCGATTTCTGGGCTGGACTGCCCTGCTCGGCCATAAGCCCCTTTGGGGTCAAGGAAATCATTTTGCAGATCAACGATCAGAACAGCGGTTGTTTTCGCATCAAAAGTCATTTTACTCATCCTCTTCCGTCATAATGATATTGCCAAAAGCATCGGTCTTTGCCTTCAGTTTTGGGTCAACATAGATCGTGGCATCACCCTGCACCAACAGCGCAGGTCCATGAACCACCGCGCCTTCAGGCAAGCGTAAACGGTCAATAATTTTGGCGTCATGCCAAGCCCCACCCGCATAGATTTGCTGATCGGCAAGAATACAGTCTTCCATAGTTGTGGCGCGTTCCCCTTGAGCAAGAATGTTCAAATCCACCGATGGCCTGATCCCGATCACCGAAAGACGCAAGTTCAAGATACGGATTGGGATGCCTGAAAGGGGGCGGCTGTAACTGCGCGCATAACTGGCAGAAAACGCCTCTTTAATCGCATCAATTGTCAGCGCATCAGGTTCGCCCGCAATTGGCACCGCGACAGAATGCGACTGGCCCAAATAAAGCATATCAAGTTCGATCACGCGATCAATCTGCTTAAGGCTTGCTTTGGATTGGGTGATCAATGCTGTTGACTCTTTGGTGATGCCAGCAATCATCTCAGCCAATTGCCCGCAATCAAGATCATCAAGCATGGTGTTCATGGTCCGCACTTCATCATGGCGCAGGTCAGACATAACGCAGCCAAGGGCCGAATTTACCCCCGGGTAGCGCGGCACAATAGACGCCCCAAGGCCAATATCACGCATCATCGCCCCTGTATGCAAAGCCCCGCCCCCGCCAAAGGGCATCATAGCAAATTGCTTAGGGTCATAGCCTCGTTCAATGGAAATCAACCGGATGGCACCCCCCATTTTAGCATTGGCGACTTTAATAATCGCTTCGGCGGCATCATGAACCGAAAGGCCAAGAGGGGTGGCGATATGGGTTTCGATCGCGGCCATAGCAGCATTGATATCAAGCCTGTCTTGCTTGCCGCCAATGGGGTTGCGCGCATCAATCCGGCCCAGAACCAGATTTGCATCGGTCACGGTGGGGCGGGTATTGCCAAGGCCGTAGCAAACAGGGCCTGGGTCTGAACCTGCGGACTCAGGGCCAATTTCAAGAAACCCTGTTTCATCAATATGGGCGATAGACCCGCCACCTGCCCCGATTGTTGTCATTTCAATCATCGGCGTGCGGATCGTCATTCCAAAGTCGATATTAGCCTGTGCCGTGAGCATATTTTGACCATCAGCCACCAGCGACACATCAAAAGACGTGCCGCCCATATCGCCAGTGATGATATTATCAAACCCTGCTGCCCCTGCGATTTGGCGCGCGGCTACAACACCAGCGGCAGGGCCTGACAGGGCTGTTCTGATGGGGCGTGATTTCGCCGTATCAACGGACATAACCCCGCCATTGGATTGCACGATCAGGATCTCAGTGTCTTTGTTTTCTTGTGCAATACGGTCTTCTAAACGGCCAAGGTAATTGGCCACAGGCGGCTGAAGATAGGCGTTAAGCGTGGTGGTCGAACAACGTTCAAATTCACGAATTTCAGGCAGGATTTCTATTGCAACACTGACATGATCATTCGGCCAAATATCGCGCAAAACTTCGGCAGCTTGGGCTTCATTTTCTGGATTGGCATAGCCGTTGATAAAGAACAGACAAACCGCTTCACAGCCATTTTCAAGAAGAGTCTTAGCAGCGGTTTTAACGCCTTCAAGATCGACAGGCTCACGGATTGTGCCATCAGCCAAAACCCGCTCTTTGACTTCAAGGCGGTTAACACGTTCAACAACAGGGGTAAATTGCCCCCATAACCCCCAAGTTGTGGGGCGATCACGGCGCCGCATTTCAAGCACATCGCGAAAACCTGCGGTCGTGATAATCCCTGTTTTCGCGCCTTTACGTTCCAGCAAAGCATTGGTCGCAACCGTTGTGCCATGGATGATGGTCGCCACCTGACCCAAATCATCTGTCACTTTCAAGATGCCTTCCAGAAACCCAACAGATTGGTCACCACGGGTGGATGGCG
>WTHX01000076.1:4334-5402 GCA_011522975.1 Alphaproteobacteria bacterium
ACTTTCAAGATGCCTTCCAGAAACCCAACAGATTGGTCACCACGGGTGGATGGCGTTTTGGCGACTTTAACCGCACCAGCCGTTTCATCAAGAGCAAGGATATCGGTAAAAGTCCCGCCGACATCAACACCAATTACAATACGATTGCTCATGATTTTACCTTTGTCACATAGCCTTGCTTAAGGTCATTGTCTTTGAGGTCTTTTGCACGTTTGGATGCCGCGCCATAGCCGCCACCACCCGGTGTTTCAAGACGAACACGCTGGCCTTTTTTAAGCGACACGCCAGTGATTTTAGAAACCAATGGCGGCGATTTTCTTCCATCGGTGGCGTCATCATCTTCGCTGTCATAAAAGAACAAATTGGTGGCGCCTTCACCGCCGCCCACAACACCTTGCGGGGCATATTTGCCGCGCTCACCAAAAAGAAAAGCGGTTGCGTTTTCTTCCAGCAATTCAATTTCATAGACCGCGCCTAACCCGCCACGATATTGCCCTTCTCCACCTGAATCAGGCCGCAGGCCCCATTGGGTAAACTGCACTGGATAGGCGGCTTCTAGAATTTCAAGCGGCGGGATTGTTGCTGTTGAAATCGGGGCATTGCCATGGTTGAGCCCATCACCTTCGGGATGGCCGCCATGCCCGCCACCAAAGAACGAGAACATCACCCAGCGGCTGCCATTTTTGCGATAACCAGCCAAAGACAAGGCATTAATCGTCCCATAGGCACAGCCATTAACCCGTTCCGGCGTCGCGTGTTGAAAGGCTTGGAAGATAACGTCAATCAAACGCAGGATTGTTTCGGTATAACCGCCCACAGGCTTTGGGGCTTTGACGCTAAGAAAACTATCTTCAGGGATAATGAACTCAACAGGTTTCAACACACCCGCATTGGCCGGCACATCGGTGAAAATATGTTTGAGCGCAACATAAGTCGCCGCGATGGTGGTGGAACGAGAGATATTCACCGGCCCTGCACATGCATCACTTGACCGGCTGAAGTCAATCACAAGCCCATTGTCTTTGATGGTCATATCAACGGCAAGTTTCAAGGGCGAGTCATTAACGC
>WTHX01000156.1:0-12440 GCA_011522975.1 Alphaproteobacteria bacterium
GTGATGATATACGGCGGGTTAATAATGGCTTCTTCAACATTGACGCCATCACCAATCCGGTCGATTACGGCGAACAGCCCCGGGCGATGAAGCGGCGTTAAAACCCCATGCCAGATATTGCGATGGATATTCACCCCTGTATGCGGCGGCACCATAAACGCCAAGGGTTGAGCAGGTTTGCCATGATCATCTGCCGCGACAATCACCAAAAACGGATGTTCGGTCATCGGCATAAAACACTGGCTGCCAAGCGGATGACGTTCCATCAGATTAAGCCTATAGGGCAATTGGCAAGGTTCTGAGTCAAAAATAGACACCCCTGCTTTGCCATCCGAAAAATCAAGCAAAGCCTGATCATGATGGCGACCACAGCGGCCTTGATTAATCATCACATCAGGGGCGGATTGGCGATCGAGAATATCACCAAAAGGCGCGAATAATTCAGGCGTAATCGAGATGATTTTAATGTCTTCCGGCATTATGTTAACCCCGCCGGTGTCAGCGGCATATGGCGGTTGACATCTTTATAGAGCAAATATCGAAACGGCCCTGTGCCTTTGGCGATACAGGCTTGTGGAGAAAACGCCCGCAACCATAAATAATCGCCGGCTTCCACCTCAACCCAATCTTGATTGATGTAATAATCCGCCTCACCTTCCAGCATATAAAGCCCATGTTCCATAACATGAGTTTCAGCAAAAGGGATCACCCCGCCGGGCTGAAACGTCACGATATTGACATGCATATCATGGCGCAGGTCTTGGGGGTCAACAAAGCGGGTGGTGGCCCATTTGCCATCCGTATCAGGCATGGCAATGGGGGTGTTCTGATCATCATGGGTAATAAAACTTTGCGGGCGGTCAATACCATCCGCAGGTTGATAGCGTTTTCTGATCCAATGGAACGTCGCGTTGTCTTGGCCAAGATTAATCAACTTCCATTGCGACGCTGGCGCCAAATAGGCATATGACCCCGCAGTCAGGTTATGAGAGACACCATCAACGTCAAGAACAGCACTGCCGCCGACCATGAACAATACTCCCTGAGCGTCTTGGTCATCTTCAGGCATGCTGGAGCCGCCGCCGGGGGCAACCTCCATAATGTAATGGGAAAAGGTTTCAGAAAATCCGGTCATGGGGCGGGCAATAACCCAAAGCCGTGTTTTATTCCATTGCGGCAGAAAACTGCTGGTGATATCGGTCAGGGCGTTTTTATCAATCACCGCATAGGATGGGGTGAAGCGCGATTTATCGCCAGCAAAATCATGCTGGGCCGGCAAGCCCCCTTGGGGGATATAATAAGATCGCTTTGGTGTGTTTTCTTGGGTCATTGTCTGTCCTGATCAATAGGCTTTACGGCAAGAGAAGATCATTGAGCCTGAGCCGTGCGATCTTTTCAACTTCACGGCAGGCGGTTGCAAACTCTTCTTCAGTGCTGTTGTTCATGCGGGTTTTAAAGGCTTTCAGAATATCCGATTTATTCAGCCCTTTGACGGCGATGATGAAAGGAAAACCAAACCTCTCTTTATAGTCATTATTGAGGGCGGTAAATTCATCACGTTCGTCATCGGTCAGCATATCAAGCCCGGCGGAGGCTTGTTCTGATGTTGACTCTTTGGTCAAGCGGCCTGCGGCGGCCAATTTCCCGGCCAGGTCAGGGTGCGCCAATAAAACATCCCGCCGTTTGTCTTGATCAGCATGACGGAAGACTTGCGCCATCGCGGCGTGCAAGCCCGGGGCATGATCATGGGCAGGCCCCATCTCACCATCAAACACCGCTTCTGCGATCCAAGGGGAATGTTCAAAAACAGAACCAAAAGCCGCGATAAATTCACCGCGTTCCATTTGATGCGGGGTTAAACCATCTTTTGGGGCAGGGTGGTGCTTATACCAATGCTGGGCAATGGCGGCTCTGGTGGTGAACCAGACACGGTCATGGCTTTGGGCATAATCGATAAAGCGGCGGATGGCCATGATTCGCCCCGGCCGCCCTGCCAGCCGGCAATGCAGGCCAATATTCATCATTTTTGCCGCTCCATCCAAGCCTTCGGCATAAAGACCATCGAATGTATCTTTCAGATAAGTGAAAAACTGATCGCCAGCGTTAAACCCTTGGGGGGTGGCAAACCGCATATCATTGGAATCAAGCGTGTAAGGCACCATCAATTGCTGGCCATGGGGGGTTGTGATCCAATAGGGCAGGTCATCGGCGTAACTGTCCGATTGATAGAGGCATGGGCTGGCTTCCGCCACGAGATTAACGGTATTCATTGAACAGCGCCCAGTGTACCAACCCATAGGCGGTGCGCCTGTCACCGCTTCATGGCGGCGAAGCGCATCACGGATGTGTTGCCGTTCTTCATCTTCAGGCATGTCTTTATAGTCGATCCATTTCAGCCCATGGCATGCCATCTCCCATCCCGCGTCTTGCATCGCTTGGACTTGGGCAGGGTTGCGTTCAAGAGCGGTCGTCACGCCGAAAACAGTGATCGGTATGTCTTTTTCAGTGAACAGCCGATAAAGCCGCCAGAAGCCCGATCGCGCGCCATATTCATAGATCGATTCCATATTCCAATGGCGTTGATTTGGCCAAGATGCCGCCCCGGGAATTTCGGATAAGAAGGCTTCGCTTTCATCATCGCCATGGATCAAACAACGTTCGCCGCCTTCTTCATAATTGACAACAATTTGGATGGCGATGGCGGCATTATTGGGCCAAGCCGGGTCAGGTGGCGTTGCGCCATATCCGTGCATATCGCGGCTGTAACGTGTCATGATGGTTGTCTCTTTAAGGGGATCAGGTCTTCAGGATTGCGGGTTGATGCCCGCGCATCAGCATAGGTCCATTCGGCAAGTTGCCCGGCTACAGAAAGCGCAACCCGGGCAGGTTCTTTGCCTGAAATGGCTTTCAGCCCGACCGGGCACTGGATGCCGTCAATCACCGCTTCAGCAATCCCCATTTGCTTAAGCCGTGACCGAAACCGCGCCCATTTGGTGGCGGAACCGATTAAACCGATTTTGTGATGATGCCCTTGCTTTAAAATCTCGGCACATATCTCCAGATCAATTTGATGCGAATAACTCATCACCAGATGGATCGCACCTTTCAGGGCATATTGCGGGATTTTGGCAGGGTCGCTTGCGCTAATAACTGTCACATCCGGCGGGATATCATCAGGGAAACGATCAGCGCTGGTATCGACCCAATGGCGATCAAGCGGCAAACCGCCAGTCACGTCAATCACCGCCCGTCCAACATGACCCGCGCCATAAAGATAAAGCGGCACGCTCTCAGGTGTTAAAGGCAAGACCAGGCCTCCCCCTAATTCTTTATGGCCTGTGGGTTGATCTGACCAATAGACAGGTTTTTGGGCATCATCAGGAAGAATTAAAAACCCCGATTGCTTGGCGGCTAAATCTTGCCAATGGGATTGGTCGGTTCGGTTGATTTGCTCAATCAAGACCGAAACAAAACCGCCGCAACATTGGCCAAGGCTTGGGCCCAAAGGATAATCCCGCCAAAACCGTTGTCCGCTTGGCCTATCGTCAGGGGATGCGTTTAACATGGTTTTGGCTTGGTATAGCGCGTCATGTTCCAACATGCCGCCGCCGATACTGCCCCAAAAGCCATCGGGTGAGACCACCATCATTGCCCCCAATTCACGCGGGGTTGAGCCTTCAACACGGCTGATCACCACAAGACAAAGATTGTCATGGCTGTTGAGTTCGCTTGTTAGGTGATCAATCCAGCGCATTGTTCCCTCGCTGACGATAAGCAGTCATATAAAGTCGTTCTGCTGTTGCAGGCGCATCCAAAGATGGGTAGCGATCTTGATTATACCCAATGGCATCACTAAGGGCAAAAAACGCACTCATCCCCAACATAAAGGGCGGCTCACCAACAGCTTTGGATTTACCAATTGTAGCAGAAAGATTGCCTGTTGAGGGATAGAGTTTAATCGATGATCTCAACGGCCGGTCCGAACAAGCGGGGATCTTATAGGTCGATGGCGCATGGGTCAGCAAATGGCCATCATCGCCATAAACCAGTTCTTCCATGGTCAGCCAGCCCATGCCTTGGATATAACCGCCTTCGATCTGGCCCAAATCAATCGCGGGGTTAATCGACGCCCCCGCATCATGCAGAATATCCACCTGCAATAAGCGGCTTTCGCCGGTCATCAAATCAACCATAACTTCGGTTACCGCCGCGCCATAAGCATAATAATAAAACGGTTGGCCCTGGCCTTTTTCTGGGTCCCAATGGATGTCGGGCGTCGCGTAATAGCCTGTTGAGGATAAAGACACCCGCCCTTGCCAACATAGATTGGCCGCTTCCGCAAAGGTGATTTTTTCATCCTTCATGTGAACATGGTCATCAGCAAAGATAATGTCTTCGGGCGGCAATTGATAGAGATGGCCGAGGTGTTCCGCCATACGATCACGGATGGTCACGGCCGCCCGCCACGCCGCCATGCCATTCAGGTCAGTGCCAGAAGACGCCGCCGTTGCCGATGTATTGGGGACTTTACCTGTATGGGTTGGGGTGGTGCGAATATGACGGGGGCTAAGACCAAAAGCAGATGCGGTGATCTGTTTGATTTTGGTAAACAGCCCTTGCCCCATTTCAGTGCCGCCATGGTTCAGCATGACAGAGCCATCGGTATAGACATGGACCAAAGCCCCGGCTTGATTGAGCATGGTCTTATTAAACGAAATCCCAAATTTGACAGGGGTCAAGGCGATGCCGCGGCGGAAATATGAAGACGTGGCGTTGTAATCTTGGATGGCTTGGCGGCGGCGGTGATAATCTGAATCCACCACCAAGCGATTGGTCAGGTCATTGATAATGCTGTCATTAACCACCTGCCCATAAGGCGTCTTGCCATGGATGGGGCTGCTGTGATCAGGATAAAAATTCTTCTGGCGGATGGTTAAGGGATCAACCTTCAAATCATGGGCGATATGGTCAATCACCCGTTCGATCCCCATCATGCCTTGAGGCCCCCCAAAACCGCGAAACGCTGTGTTCGATGGCGTGTTGGTTTTGCACAGGCGAGAGGTGATTTTCATATGAGGGATAGAATAAGCGTTATCCGCATGCATCACCGCCCGTTCCGCCACCGCCTTTGACAGATCAAATGACATCCCGCAGCGTAAGGCTTGATCAAATTCAACCCCAAGGATTTTGCCGTCATCGTCAAAGCCTGCATGGTAATCAATCCGAATATCATGGCGCTTGCCGGTGATTTTCATATCATCATCACGGTCATAAACCATTTTGACAGGACGACCGGTGATATGCGCGGCCAATGCCGTTAAGCATGCCGGGTGATTGCCTTGGCTTTCTTTGCCGCCAAAACCGCCCCCCATTCGACGCACTTCAACCTGAACCAAATGATTAGCAACCCCAAGGACTTCGGCTACTTTATGCTGAATTTCGGTCGGATGTTGAGACGACACATGAATTGAGATTTGCCCCTGTTCTTCAGGGATCGCTAGCGCGGCTTGGCCTTCTAAATAGAAATGTTCTTGGCCGCCAACATAGATCACGCCTTTGACCTGCCTTGGGGCTTGGGCAATGGCATTTGCGGCATCCCCAGAGGCAATCTGCCAAGGCTTGGCCAGAAGGTTATCCTTAGACAATGCATCATCAATCGTCAGGATGGCCGGTATCTCGTTGATTTCAATCTTGGCTTTAACCATGGCATCACGGGCGGCGGTGACGCTCTCGGCAACCACGGCATAGATGATCTGCCCGTGATAGGAAATCTCCCGTTCCGTAAGCATTGGGTCATCGCCAAAAACAGGGCTGACGTCATTGACCCCGGGAATATCTTTGGCGGTCAGCACCGCGACAATGCCATCGGACGCTCGCACATCATCCAGATCAAGTGAGGTGATCACGCCTGAGGCAACTGTGCTAAGCCCTGGGACAATGACCAATCCATTTTTTGGCATCGGCAAGTCATCGACATAACGTGCGCCGCCTGTGACGTGGAGCACCGCGCTATCATGGGGGATTGAAGTTGAGATCGGGGTGGTGTGATCGGTCATTCCGCCGCCCCCATATTGGTTTCGAGTATCGCTTTGGTTTGGTCTGAAAACCCTGCCAACATATCGGCATTAGGCGCATCAGATGCCCCCGCAAGAAGAGCTTTGATCAACAGGTTCTTCGCCATATGCTGGCGATAGGCTTGGCTGGCACGGACATCATCAATCGGGGTGAAATCTTGGTCTAAGGCGGCGGTGAGGCTGGCATCAAGTTCGGCATCAATTGGCTGTGTCAGGTCATGCCCCAAAAGCGCCTGTTCAGTTTTTGGCGCGCGGGAAGGGATCGCCGCCATACCGCCAAAACCAATTCTGATATTGGTAATTTTACCGCCATCGGTTTTCAGGCAAAACGCCCCCATGACGGCTGAAATATCTTGGTCAAAGCGGCGGGAGATTTTAAGGGCATAAAATTTTTCATCTGTTGCCAGTTTGGGCAACGTGACTTCGGCCAGCCATTCACCTTGCTTGCGGTCTTGTTTTTGATAGCCCAAGAAGAATTGATCAATCGGTAGAACACGTGTCTCATCACGATGCTGCAAAGTTAAATCAGCCCCTAAAGCCAAAAATGCGGGTGCTAAATCGCCGATGGGTGAGCCATTGGCAATATTGCCGCAAACCGTGCCACTGGCGCGGACTTGCGCTGAACCAAAGCGTTGCCACAAGGCATCAAGTGGCGGGTAATCAGCGGCCAATTTGCTGTGGGCTTCAGCATGACTGACACCTGCAGGGATGATAAAATGATCCTTGGTCTCCTTGATTTTGGCTAAATCTTCAACCTGCATGACAGAAATAAATCCGTCCATTTTGCGGTGCTGTTTGGTGACCCAAAGGCCAATGTCTGTTGCGCCTGCAATGATTTGATATTGCGGGTGGTCGGCGATGGCATGGGATAAATCTGAACGTGTGGTGGGGGCGATGAAGGGCTGTTCTTCGCCAGTGTTCAAATCAGTTTTATTATGGGCTTTGAGCCAATTTTTTTCCGCCTCTTGCCTGCCGGAATCCCATTCAGGTGGCGCCACATCAGCAAGGCTCAGGGCGGCGGTAACAATCGGGCCATAGCCAGTACAGCGGCAAAGATTACCGGCCAGCAATTCTTCAATTTCAGCACGTTGCCAGGCCATTCCCTGTCGCCAGCCAGCGAATAATGACAGGATAAACCCAGGGGTGCAAAACCCGCATTGACTGCCATGATGGGTGACCATGGCATCTTGAACAGGGTGCAACACGCCATCAGGCCCTGCGATGCCTTCGACTGTCGTGACCGAGAGACCGTCAATCATGGGCAAAAACAGAATACAGGCATTGGCGGCTTGATGGCTGATTGTGCCTTTATCATCCCGGCGGGCCAAGACAACAGAACACGCCCCGCAATCCCCTTCCGCGCAGCCTTCTTTGCTGCCCGTCATGCCACGGTCTTGCCGCAACCAATTGAGCAAAGTGATATCAGCACGGTCAGGGTCAACCGTGGTTTCAATACCATTGAGCAGAAATTTAACAGGTCTTCTTGGCAATGCGGTCATAAACTGTCCTGACGTTAGTGCAAAGATTAATGGGTGCTTTCAAGATACCAGCGCAATAAAACTTGTCGTTCTTCGTCTTCCATATAACTGACATTCGCTGGTGGCATGGCATGTGATAATGCCGATTGTGTGATGATGCTTTTGGCATTCAGGGCAATATCATGGGCTGTTTCCAATTGTACGGCATTTGGTGCCCAGAGGATATCACGCAAACCTGCTGTTTCATAAAAAGGTTCGGCGGCATGGCACATGGAACATCGCCCCAAAACAATATCCTGAACAGTTTCAAATTCAGGGTGGGCGGTTAACTGGCTGACCATTTTATGTTGCAACTTGGCTTCGGCTTGGTCGTCATCACGGCTTTGGTTTAACAAAGGCATCAAAGACAAGACCATGATCACCAGGAAAATGATGGTGGTTGCCGCCCATGTCCATCGGGGGTTGCCGCCCCGGGCATGGAGGGTGTTGAAATAATGACGGATCGTCACCCCCATCAAAAAGACAAGCGCCGCGATCACCCAAGAATAGTCTGTGGCAAAGGCCAGAGGATAATGGTTCGACAGCATCAAGAAAATGACAGGCAAGGTCAGGTAATTGTTATGAGTCGAGCGTTGCTTGGCAATCTTGCCATATTTTGCATCAGGGGTGCGGCCTGCTTTCAGGTCCGCCACAACAATCCGCTGATTGGGAATGATGATCATCAAGACATTGGCCGACATAATCGTGGCGGTGATCGCCCCTAGATGCAGGAAGGCAGCACGGCCAGTGAAAATTTGATCAAACCCATAAGACAATACAACGATCAAGCCATAGAGAATGACCATCAAAAGCGTGCTGTTTTCGCCCAATTTCGATTGGCATAAAAGGTTATACCCCAACCAGCCTAAGACGATTGACCCCAGCGATAAACCAATGGCCAGCATAGGGCTTAATTCTGCTTTTTCAGCATCGATCAAATAAAGATCAGCCCCCAGATAATAGACCAGAACCAACAGCGCAAATCCGGACATCCATGTGGCATAGGATTCCCATTTGAACCAGGTTAAATGTTCGGGCAGGGCTTTTGGCGCAACCAGATATTTCTGGATATGGTAAAACCCGCCGCCATGGACTTGCCATTCTTCGCCATGGACGCCTTCAGGCAAGTCACGATCCCGCCACAGCCCCAGATCAAGAGCAATGAAATAAAATGAGGAGCCAATCCACGCGATCGCGGTGATGACATGAAGCCAACGGACAGCAAATTCTGCCCAATCAAGGGCAAACACCATCAAAAGTTGAGAGGTTAATTCCATTGTTGCCCCCTAACTGCCACGATAGGTGGAATAGCCAAAAGGCGATAGCAATAACGGGATATGGTAATGAGCATCACCATCTTGGCTGTTAAACGGCACAGGGATGGTTTCAAAAAACGGCTCCCCTTGTTCGGGGAAATGCTGTCGGATGTAATCGCCGACATGGAATTCCAATTCATAGGATCCTTCAGGAAAATTTCCTTCGGGCAGGATCGGGCTATCGGTGCGGCCGTCATCATTTGTCGTCATTTCAGCACGCAATAAACGTTCCCCATCAAAAATTTGATAAGCGGAAATACGAATACCAGCACCAGGGATGCCCATAGCTGTGTTCAGCACATGCGTTGTCAAATACCCTTTAGGCATATTGAACCTCTTTCATGGATGTTTGCAATTGTTCTGCCCAAACCATCTACAGGGGCAATAAAACCTTACCCTAGAACGCCATATTACACGGCTTGCGTCAAGCCTCCATCGACACGGAGGTTTTGCCCTGTGATGTAACTGGACTCATCACTGATTAAAAACCGGATGACATGGGAAAGTTCTTCGACCTTGGCATATCGCCCTGCGGGGATGCGGGCCACGCGATCGGGCTTTTCAGGCAGGCTATCAATAAACCCGGGCAAAACGTTGTTCATGCGGATACCAGCGCTGGCATATTTGGTGCTGAATAATTTTGTATAACTGCCTAGACCTGCACGGAAAACAGCCGAGGTCGGAAAGTCAGGGTCAGGTTCGTAAGTCGCAAATGTCGATACATTAACGATAGAACCATGGCCTTGTTTTTCCATGATCGGCAAGACAAGGCGGGTCGAGCGAATAACATTCATCAAGTAGTAATCCATACCCAAATGCCAGTCGTCATCACTGATGGCCATGATATCACCTTTAGGGCCATGGCCAGCGCCATTGACCACGCCATCAATCCGGCCAAATTCTTTCATGGCAAGGGCGATAAACGCCTCTAAATCTTCGGGGTTCAGGTTTGATCCGGTAAAGCCGATACCGCCCAAAGATTTGCCCAAGGCTTCGCCTTTGCCGGACGATGACATAACCGCCACTTGATAGCCATCTTCGGCAAGAGCGCGCGCCGCGTCAGCCCCGATGCCGCTGCCGCCGCCAAAGATTAATGCTGTTTTCGTGGTCATGTTATCCCCCTTAATTTAGGTGATAAATTTTACCCAATAAAATCATTATGGGCTATGAATTTGTTTGATGTTGGCCACGGGTTAGATAAAGTGGTTAAAACCTTTTCGGATATTAGGATCAATCATGTCATTACAATTGCGCCGCACTGTACTTTTCACCCAGACCACCTTTGAAGAAGGCGGTAAAACAGTCGATACGCCAACCTTGCTGGTGGCGGCGATGGGGATTATCAAAAACCCATGGCATGGCCGCGGTTGGGTAGAAGATTTAAGCCCTGAAGTCAAAGCCATTGGTCCAGAATTGGGGCAAATCCTGACAAAAATGGTGTTGGATGTCACAGGTGATGCCATTGAAGGCTATGGCAAAGCCTCTATCGTCGGCATGGGCGGGGAATTGGAACATGCCCAAGCCATCACCCATTCGCTTTGGTTTGGCAACCAATTCCGTGATGCGGTAAAGGCCAAATCCTATTTATCATTTTCCAATCTGCGGGGCAGCGCCAATTGCCCCATCGTTATTCCTTTGATGGATAAAGATGATGCGGGCCGCCGTTCCCATTATCAGACTATTCACACCTCAATTGCTGACGCGCCGGCGGAAGATGAACTGGTTGTGGCGCTGGGCGGATCCGTCGGCGGGCATCCGCTCCACCGCATTGGTGACCGTTATCAGGATATTGCTGAAATGGGCGGCGATATCGACAATCCTGCAGGGGTTTGATTTGACACCAACCCCTCAAGTATTTGATGCATTTAACCTTGCGGGAAAGCACGCGTTTATCACAGGCGCATCATCAGGTTTAGGGGCACATTTCGCCAAAACCCTATCAGCAGCAGGCGCCCATGTTGGGCTGGCGGCGCGCAGATTAAATCGGTTGCAAGACCTTGCTGATGAAATCAACGGAGCGGCCATTCCCATTGCAATGGATGTGACGGATCAAACCGCAATTGAACAAGGGCTTAATGCTTATTTCCAAGCAGTTGGCCAATGGCCGGATATTTTGGTCAATAACGCTGGCATTGCTGACCCCACAGGGTTTCTTGACGCCCAAGAAGACCAAACCGATGCAGTTTTTGCGACCAATCAAAAATCAGTTTTCATGATGGCGCAAGCCATGGCCAAACGATGGATTGATGCGGGTAAACCCGGGGTGATCATTAATATCGCGTCAATTGCAGGGATACGAGCCATGGGCGGGGCGGCGTCCTATGCCGCCAGTAAAGCGGCTGTTATCCAGATGACAAAAACCCAAGCACTGGAATTGGCACGGCATCAGATCAGGGTCAATGCCATCGCGCCTGGATATTTTTCAACGGAAATCAATCAAGGCTTTCTAAACAGCCCTCAAGGTGAAGCGCTGATTAAACGGATCCCCATGCGCAGGGCAGGGGATTATCAAGACCTCAATGGCGTGATTTTATTGCTGGCCTCTGATGCCAGTGCCTTTATGACAGGATCGATTGTCACCATTGATGGCGGGCATTTGTGCTCAAGCCTCTAAGTTATGTGCCGTTATGAATCTGAGATTCGCGTCTAATTGACATTGATCTCAACTGTCGAAATGTTTTCAGGTGGTTCAAACACATCAATGGTGAATGATCGTGTTTCGTTCTTTGCAAAAGGCCGTGTGCCTGCATCCACAGGCCAAGACATGGCAATCTGGCCTTGGGCATTGATCAGATAAACCGTTATTTCTTGGGGCAGACCAGGGCTGCCGCCATCATTGGTGACAGAAAAATTGACTGTCATGACTTGCCCAAAATCATTGTCAGCAAAAGTGAAACCTGAATGGTGTGACGCGAAAACAGCAGGCGTCATCGGCACTTTAATCTCTGGCTTAGGGGGCTGGGCAGGCGCAGGTTGAGCAACAGGTTCAGGTTGGGATTTAGGTGTTTTAGGCGCCGTTTTTTGAGGTTCTGTTTTAGGTTTTTCAGGCGCGGTGGGTTTCACTTTTTGGGTGGAAAACTGTTCTTCTAAACTCCGCTGCTTAACAGGAGGGTTAAGCAAAACACCCGTGCCAATAACAACAGCCGTGCCGATAAAGGTTGCGCCTAATATGATGCCAATTCTTTTGGCCAAACTGGCAGGCTGTTTTTGCTTTTTGGTTTTGACTGTATTTTTTTCGGGCAGAATATTGTCATCTACACCCATTTGGATGGTAGAGGCTTGATCGGTTTCTGATGCTTCAGGTGTAGGTTCTGGCAATGCGGTTTCAAAAACATGCCCGCAAGCATGGCAAGCAATATCAACCGTGGTGATGCCCATGGCCATGGCATCTTCAGGCGGCTGGTAAACACAAATCGCTTCACATGACGGGCATTGGGTGCCTGCGAGAGGCCGCTCTGATTGCGAATGATCCGATTGTGAATGATCTTCGGGGCTGCTCATGCCAAGATATCCAAATTAATAAATACTTATAT
>WTHX01000156.1:12540-18091 GCA_011522975.1 Alphaproteobacteria bacterium
GAATGATCTTCGGGGCTGCTCATGCCAAGATATCCAAATTAATAAATACTTATATTACAACAATTTAATGTTTTAGGTTATCACCTGCAAGTACGCAAAATGAAATCGTATCTTATGATTTGATTATAAGCCGATTTTGGGGCGTTGATCCCAGAAGGCATAATGTTTTTCAAACGCTCTGGCGGCGCGGAGCAATAGGGCTTCACTAAAGGGTTTGCCCACCAATTGAATGGACAAAGGCAATCCATTTTGGTCCAGTCCTATTGGCACAACCACCACAGGAAGACCCAAGAAATTAAACGGTCTTGTGTTATGGCCAATGCGTTGCATCAATGGCGCGGCATCGGGTTTGGCGCCGATATCACTATCGCTAATGGTGGGCAATAAAAACGGCCAGACAGGGGTGATCAGCACATCAAAGTCATTGAAGACATGGGCAATGACACGGCTGGCCATATCTGCCCGCAATTGCCTTAATTTTTGCATTTCATTTTGATCTGCATGAATGCCAGTGATGATGCGCATCACGGTTTGATCGTTCATATCCTTGTGGTGGGCCTCCACCGTATCAAGGTGACGTGCCGCCGCTTCACTGGCAATCAGCATGACGTTGAGCGTATTGGTTAAATCCATATCAGGGATGGTGATATTATGGACAGCCCCGCCTAATTTGGCCGCATCTTGAAAGACATGTTCAACCGCATCGGCAACAGGGGCATCAACCCCGGTGAGGAAATAATCTTCCGCCCGGGCAATGCGAAGGCCTTGCAACCCATCTTCAAACCCGTTGCGCCAATTTTTTAACCCTGAAAGATGCGCCCCTGTATCAACGGATAATGGATCACGTGGATCATATCCTGCAATGGCCTCCAGCATGATCGCGGCATCTTCGACAGTTCGGGTTAATGGCCCTGAAGTATCCAATGACTTTGATAGGGGGAAAATTCCATGGCGGCTGACCAGACCATGGCTAGGTTTAATCCCCACAAGGCCGCAAGCCGCCGCTGGCAGGCGCACCGAACCACCCGTATCACTGCCCAATGATGCAGGGATCACTCCTGCGGCTACCATGGCGGCTGAACCTGAAGAAGACCCGCCGCAGATATAATCTTGATTCCAAGGGTTTTTGGGCGTGCCCGCGTAATCATTATGGCCGGTGACGCCTAAGGCAAATTCCACTGAAACAAGCCGTCCGCAATCAATCGCGCCACAGCCATCCAATTGGGTGATCGTATGGGCGGTTTCTGTTGCGATCTGGCCATGATGGGTTTTTGACCCGCCCTCATCGGGCCAGCCTTGGCGATTGTATAATTCTTTATGCGCTAATGGCACGCCGGCCAATGGATGGTCAGCATGGCTTAGAGGTTGTTCCGCCTGATTGAGGGCAAAACCGCGATTAAGATAAACAAGCGCATCAAGGGCTTGGCCAGTTGCGTCTAGATCATCCAGCACTTGGTTTGTCATGTCCTTCCGATTTTCTGGGGTGCTGGCATTTTCATGCAATGCGGTGATGGATTGATAGCGTGTTTCGGTCATGATTGGACCTGCCGCTTGTAAACAGTATTGAGGTCATCTTGACCCAAATCTTGGTCTTCAATCGCCGCTAAGGTTTGGCGCCAATAATCAAAAGTTTGAGCGGTTTGGCTGATGAATCTGTCGTCTAAACCGGCCTCTTTTAGGCGATCGACAGGCGATTTTTTAATTTTATTGTCCATAATTCATCAATATAGGCCAAACGCCCCACTGGCAAGACCATGTGCAGTTTCATTTCTCTGGCTATCACCATTGTTTTTTATTGCAAATTGAAATGATCAGGGCAAAACTCAACGCTTAAAATAGGGGTTAAGCGCATCCATGACCAACTCAATTCTTGACCATAAAATCCCTGATGTGATGAAAGCCATGGTGCTGAAAGGCCATGGCGGGCTGGATCAATTGGTCTGGCATCAAGATTGGCCTGTGCCGCAACCCAAAGCAGGTGAAGTGTTGATCCGTGTGGCGGCTTGCGGGTTGAATAACACCGATATCAACACCCGCTCAGGCTGGTATTCCAAAGAGGTGAAATCTGGCATCGACGCAGGCGGGGCCAGCGGGTTCGACGCGGCAGATGATGACAGCGGCAGTTGGTCATCAAACGCTATAACCTTCCCCCGCATCCAAGGCGCAGATGTGACAGGGCATATCGTTGCTGTCGGTGAGGGTGTTTCTTCTGACCGCATTGGCGACCGTATTTTGGTTGATCCATGGATAT
This sequence comes from Alphaproteobacteria bacterium, assembly GCA_011522975.1. Classification (GTDB taxonomy): domain Bacteria; phylum Pseudomonadota; class Alphaproteobacteria; order Puniceispirillales; family UBA1172; genus JAGWAQ01. Next base: position 14,792 of record WTHX01000156.1, read on the forward strand.
TAACATCGTCATGGCAGAACCCTGATCGGGCGATTTACTTTGGCTCAGAATGTGATGGCGGTTTTGCGGAATACACCACGATCAAATCAGAAAACGCACTGAAGATCGAAACTGATTTAAGTGATGCTGAATTGGCGACTTTTTCTTGTGCTTTATCCACGGCTGAAAACTTGGTTAACCGCACCGGGCTAAAACCTGGGGAGACGGTTGTGATCGCAGGGGCATCCGGCGGGGTTGGCAGTTACGCCTGCCAATTGAGTAGGTTGCGCGGGGCTGAGGTGATTGCGCTGGCGTCACCGTCTAAGAAAGATGCGTTATTAGAATTAGGGGCGCATCATGTCCTTGATCGCAACAGCCCTGATTTGGCCCAAGAGATTAAAGAGGTGGCGCAAGGTCAAATCCATGTCGCCCTTGATGTGGTGGGCGGGTTTATGACGCCGATTTTACTCGATGTGCTGGCGCCATTTGGACGGTATTCATCTTCAGGAGCGATTGCAGGGCCAATGATCGATTTTGATTTGCGGGCTTTGGTTTATAAAGATTTGCAAATGACCGGCGCAACAATTGTCCCGCCCGGCACGATGGCGCGTCTGGTGGATCTGATCGAACGCGGATTGATCAAACCAAGTCTGGCGGCCAGTTATGATTTATCGGACCTGCATCAAGCCCAAACCGCATTTATGGAAAAAGCCCATAGCGGCAATATTGTCGTGACCTGTTAAGGATACCTCATGAAAATTACAGCCATTCGAGTGTACAAAACGCCATTGCCCTATGTTGACGGCATTTACAAATGGGGGGCAGGCAATGCCATTGAAATTGCCCAAGCCAGCGTTGTTGAAATTGAAACCGATGCTGGCCTGATCGGGGTTGGTGAGTTTACCCCTTGTGGTGAGAATTATATCGAAGGCTATTCCGAAGGGGTTGAAGCCGCCGCCCGTATGTTGGCGCCACAATTATTGGGGCAAGACCCGAGACAGGTCTATGCCATTGAACGCATTATGGACAACACCATCCTTGGTCATGCCTATGCGAAATCGCCGTTTGATAACGCCTGTTGGGATATTTTAGGCCAAGCCACGGGCCAGCCTCTTTGGATGCTTTTGGGCGGTAAATTAACCGATGGCGCGCCAATGTATCGTGTCGCCCCGCAAGCCGCCCCTGATGAGATGAAAGTGCAGATGGAACACCTCAGAGACCGTGGCTATAGCCAATTTCAGATCAAGGTCGGGGCGGATTATATCAGCGATATCGATCGGATTCAGCAAACTGTCCCGTTCTTAAAGCCCGGGGAAAAAGCCTTTGCTGATGCCAATCAAGGCTGGACCGTTGATCAAGCCTTAAGCGTTGCCAAAGCCACAAAAGATTTGGATTTCATCCTAGAGCAGCCTTGCAAAACCTATGAGGAATGCCAACAAGTGCGGCGTCGGATCGACCATATTATGAAACTGGATGAATGCATTACCGATATGCGGATGGTGCATCGCGTCATCGAAGATCGCGGGGCTGAGATTATTTGCCTGAAAATTTCAAAACAAGGCGGGTTATCGAAAGCCAAACGAATGCGTGATGTGCTGGTGGATCATCGGTTTAAAGTCGTTGCCGAAGACACATGGGGCGGGGAAATTGTATCGGCGGCGGTGGCGCATTTTGCCGCCTCAACACCGCCAGAATTTTTAGTCAATGCCACGGATTTGCATCTTTATAACACGCGTTCCACAGGCAAGCCGGGCCCTGTGACGAAAGATGGTAAAATATTTGCACCGGATACCCCGGGGCTGGGGGTGAAACCAGATTATGACAGTCTCGGTGCACCTGTGTTTGAAATGAAAGCACCGTGACCGGATCAATCGGCCCGAGCCTGAAAGAGTCTTTTCAAAAAGGCCCAAAAAGAGTCTTTTTTAGAAAGGCTTAGTAAGCGTCAGTGAAACATCACCAGAATATTTTGAAAAATTGGCGATGTTGGATTTGGTTTTGCCGTAGTTGGCATTGAGCGAAAGACGCGGCTCATTACCCACAGGAAGATTGAAACTTGTCAGGCCAATGACATGGGAGACCCCTAGGGAATGACGGCGGTCTTGGCGTTTGTCATCGCTGTAATTGGTATCCGCGGCTTTATGGTCAGTATGATCAATGTCATAGGTTACCGTGGTTATGCCGGGCAGAACATTGGCTGAAACAAAAGCCGATAGGCCTAAGTTTTCTTTTGAATTTTTATCTTCTTTGGCGTCTGTATTGGCAATTTTTGCTGTGCCGCCAAGTTGAAACTTTTGAAACGCCCGCGCCAATCGGATGCTGGCTTCTGTTTTAAGGGATGTTTTTTCAGCATTGGTTGAACTGAAACTTTTCTTAAAAACTGATCGCGTAACGCCTAAGTTTGTATTGGCATTCCAGCGTTCAAAAAACGTTTGGCTATAATTAAATTGCGCGCCATATGAACTGAGATAATGTTTATCACCAACATGGATGCGGGCGGTGTTTAACGTAGCCGCCATCATGCCGTTTTCAAGCCCGCGCATGTACCGTGTATTGGCGCTCAAGATGGTCAGATCTCCGGCATCATATTGGCCATAATCTTTTAATGAGGTGGCAAGACCCACGCTGATGGTTTCATCGCGCTGGGATTCCAATTTGGTTGTGAAATTCACATTGGCGGCGGTGGTCAGATAGTCTTCGGTATTGGCGCGTTTATCCGTGACTTCACCAATGCTGCCGGAGATCAAGGCAACATTGCCAATTGACCCGCCTTCAGGGTTGTCGGCGATACCTGCGCCTGCTGAAACAGACCCTGTGATGAAAAACCGTTGCAACTGGCGGTCAAGATTGGCCAAAATCATTTCCGCCTGTTGGCGTTCAACATCACTGGCTTTGGGGTTTTCCAACAATATCCCCAGCATCCGTCTGGCATCAACATTATTGCCTAGACGCAAATGCGCATTGGCGAGCAAAAACTGCGCTTCATTATTTTCAGGATCAAGCGTCAAAAGACGTTCAAGCGTGCCGATCGCGCCTTTAACATTGCCATTTTGCAATTGTGCCCCGGCAAGTTTGAAGTTCAGCAGCATATTGGTGGGGTCTTTGAAGACTTGTTCAAAAATACGCGATTCCAAATCGCTGGCCTCACCTGATTGCGCCCAAGCCATTTGCCCTGCAGAACCCAATGTCATGCACACAACCAATGTTGCGGCTGAAAATGAACTTCTCAAATGAGGTGTTTTGAATTTAGATGTTTTGAGGTTGCGCAACATTAATATACCGCATCATTAAGCAAATTCATAATCACTATACTCATATCAATAT
>WTHX01000095.1 GCA_011522975.1 Alphaproteobacteria bacterium
ATTTTCAAGATTAAAAATATACGGCTTGCGACTATAGGTGCTGGCGATCCATTGCCATGACAGGTTATTGGACGCGGCATCGGCATCAATCAAATGGTTGAGCATAAATTTTGCCCCCGCCTGCCATTTCACCCGCCGCCAATGGCAAATATAAGACGCCAAATACATGCGCAGGTGATTATGCAGATAACCTGTTGATTTTAGCATGGCAATAATATCGTCAATTGCCGCAACGCCGGTTTCACCTTTGGCGATATCATCGGGCAAAACATCGGCATAATCCCTTGCGGTAAATCCTGTTTTATAGGCCTCCGCATCTTCCCAAATCCAATTGGGGTAATCGCGCCGGACCAATTGCCAATAATCCCGCCAAGCCAATTCTTGAATTAATTTTTCAGCATCTGCTTTCCGTCCAGCCCGATCCAGCGCCAAATTACGAACATGATTAAGGCTGACCATGCCATGGCGAATATAAGGCGATAATTTTGTGATCTTACCGTTCAAAAAATTGCGGCTGCGGCTATAGCCTTGGGGATCAACAGCATCCAGCCGCGCTGCCAAAGCCAAAGGCGTGGCTTCCATTGGGCTTGTATCTTCTGCCCCATCCGCATCACCGCCCGCATCAAGCCAAAGCGATTTGACATGGGCAATCAGCGCATCACGATCATCAAATGATTTTGGTAGTATTTCCATCACGGCAAACTCTTTAAGTGATTCTGTTCTGGGGTGACTTTTACGAACAGATTTAAACCCTAATGGTGAATTATGGTGAATTGCGTCAGGGTCTAGTCTTAAGACGACATCGTGCAAAAATTGGCCAAAATAAAATTGCGTGGCAGAGTGTCGCGGATTTTTTATCAAAAGCAATTCTGCATCATTCATGGAAATTTTTTTGATATTTAATTACCCAATTTACAGGCTTTATGATCAGAAGATTACCCCACCATATTTTTGACATAAACTGTTAGTTTTCAGGGCTTTAAAGGGCAGTCATCGCGGTATATATACAGCATAACGACGGGCTGACCCGCCGCATTTACCCCTAAAACACCTCGGAATAAAAGCCGTGCATATGTGGAGCTAAGACCATGACCTCAACCATTAAAGCCCTGTCCGCTTCAAACGACAACCTGACTCAAAAATCCAATAAGTCTTTTCTGAAAACCCTTGATCGTTGGATCAAAGTTGGTGGCATTACACGTTCACTGCATCAACTTGATGACCGTACATTGGATGATATTGGCGTCACACGCGGTGACATCCGCGCTTTTGCTGAACGTATTGTTGATAACGACAACCAGAACGCGGCATAAGCCAAGCGCATCTGACGACAACAATATGAAAATCGTGAAGAAGGCAATGTTGCGGCATTGCCTTTTTTATTGGCCAGAATCTTAGGCTGCTCGCGGCTAAGCCTAACTGCCTTGGCCTGATAAGACTGGGGCGGAAACCCCTGTTGTCATCCAGCAGTCTTCAAACGGTGCGGTGGTGGCTTTTTTCACCACCCATGCAAACCCCAAGACCTGACCGTCTTCGTCTTCCATCAAGACTTTGAATTGAATCCATTTCGTGCTTCGGTTTTGTTCAGTCACTGTATGGCGCTTATGATTCAAAAGCGCCTTATAGGCTGGGTTTTTGATCATTTCAGCAAAGCGATTAAAAGGGCCTGTGACGGCACGATTATCAGGATGAGCAAAAGCCCAAGTCTGTTTAATGCCAAAATCAGGGCTGGGGGAATCGTTGTTTTTGAGCGCTTCCAATTGGATGCGGACAACATCAATCGGGGCGATATCTGGCCGCGGTGTTTTTAACGCATCATCCGCCATGGCCGAAAACGGCATCGTCAAAAACGCCAGTAAAATGATTATATTTCGCCCCGAAAATTGCCCTGAAAATTGCCCCGAAAATAAACCCAAAAACCGCATAGTTGCCTCCAATATCCATAGCCATAACAGCCATGATCACACCCTTTGATTTTGGGCAAATCAGAGGCAGGTCAAGAGCAGGAGGATTGAAGGCTTATCGGGGCTTAATTGCTATTGGCGCCTGTGCAGTCAAAATAGGCTTCGGCTTGGTCCGTGGAAAAGGCGATCTGGCGCATGAAACTGCGGATGAAACCTCTTTCTTGGCAAAGTGCCAAGACTTCTTCTTTGATTTCTTTTGGTGCGGTCACAAGGCTGGCATCTGTTTTTTCCCAAGTCATCCGATACCCAAGACCTTCGACATATTCAGGGCCTGTTTCAACCGCTTCAGGGGTCGTATCTTCCACTTGAGAAGCGGCAGCATTGATGCTGGCCTTTTGTGCGCCTGTGGATTGACAGGCAGAAACACCCATCATCATTGTCATAACGACGATAAACTTCATCAAAAAAGAAGATGCCATGGGTTGGTTTTGAGTTGCCATATTCGCTAGCCTTAATCATAAATAACCAATGTCGATACTCTTTGCTATTCGACATCTCTTGTCAACCAACTTAACGTTTAAGAGCGCGCCATGATCTATTCGATTATTCAGCTGATTGATGTTGTCATTAATCTCTATATATGGACATTGCTGGCCTTTGTGATTTCAAGTTGGTTGATCGCTTTTAATATCATCAACCCATACCAACCTTTGGTGCGCCGTATTTTGATGGCACTTGATAGTTTGCACCGGCCTATTTTGATGCCCATCCAACGCATCCAATATCGCATCATGCCCAATATGGGGGGAATTGACCTTTCCCCAATCGTTGCTTTTTTAGCCGCGCAATATCTTGTCAGGCCAATTTTAATTCACGCCGCTCTAGCCATTTTCGGGTAACAGCCTTATAAGGCCAGAACAAAGGCGATATGTTCTGATTTGACGCATTATATGGCGGCATTGAAACGAAATGAGCCGTTGAAAAGACTATGCTGGCACAAAGTAAAATACCGAAAGGACAGTAAGATGGATCCGAATAAAGTTATTGATGGTAAAGCCTTTGCAGCTGGCCTGACCCAAAGAATTGGGGATGCCGTTGCTGAATTTACCGCCGCGGGCCATCCACAACCTGGACTTGCTGTTGTTCTTGTGGGTGAAGACCCTGCAAGCCAAGTCTATGTCCGCAATAAAATCCGCACCACCACCGAGGCTGGGATGCGGTCCATCGAATATAAATTGGATGTTTCAACCTCTCAGGATGAGTTGATGGCATTGATCGAAAAACTAAACCAAGATGATGAAGTTGACGGTATTCTGGTGCAATTGCCCCTGCCAAAACAGATTGATGGTGACGCGGTGATCAATGCCATTGACCCTGAAAAAGATGTGGATGGCTTCCATGTCATTAATGTCGGGCGGCTTTCCATCGGTCTTGATTCGCTTATTCCATGCACGCCTTATGGCTGTATCATGCTGCTGGAAGATCATTTCGGTGATCTCAGCGGTAAATCGGCTGTTGTCGTGGGGCGGTCCAATATTGTTGGCAAGCCTATGGCGCAATTGCTGTTAAGCCGCAACTGCACCGTCACGGTGGCGCATTCCCGCACCGCCAATCTGCAAGATGTTTGCCGCCAAGCCGATATTGTTGTGGCGGCGGTCGGTCGCCCTGAAATGATTGATGGTGATTGGATCAAAGAAGGCGCGGTGGTGATTGATGTCGGCATTAACCGTGTTCCAGCCCCTGAACGAGGTGAAGGCAAGTTCCGCCTGACCGGTGATGTTGATTATGAAAGCGCCGGCGCCAAAGCCAGCGCCATCACGCCAGTCCCTGGCGGGGTTGGCCCAATGACAATCGCGTGTTTGTTGCGCAACACCATGGTTGCGGCAGCTCGTCGCCGTGGTGTTGAAGTGCCTTCTTCAATCGGGTAAAACAACCCAAGGGAATGGAGCGATCATGGCGTGGCAATATATTATTCTAGGGCTTTCGATGCTGGCGGTGGCTGGCGTCCTTTTTTGGGGCGTCATCACCATGGCACGAGGCGGAGAATATAACGCCAAATGGTCAAATAAAATTATGCGTTACCGCATTGTCCTGCAAGGCATTGCACTCTTGGTCTTTGTGGTGATATTAACATTGGCAAGCGGGCGTTAAATTGGGGATCGCGCCTCATACTGATTAAGGTTTTTTGATGGTTAAACTGAATAAAATCTATACCCGCACTGGCGACAATGGTGAAACCAGCCTCGTGAATGGGCACCGTGTTTCTAAACATTCTGTTCGCCCTTCTGCTTTTGGCTCGGTTGATGAGTTAAACTCCATCCTTGGGGTGTGCCGCCTGCATACTGGCGCGATGGCTGACCAGAAGTTTGATGATATGTTAAGCCGCATCCAGAACGATCTATTTGATCTGGGCGCTGATCTGGCAACACCGCATAATGAAAGCCGTGGTGAAGGTGATTTGCGCATCACTGATGGACAAGTTAATCGTCTTGAAGAAGAAATTGACGCCATGAACGCTGACTTGGCGCCGCTGACATCATTTGTCTTGCCCGGCGGAACAGCCGCCGCAGCCTATATCCATTTGGCGCGCGCCCAAGCCCGCCGTGCTGAACGTGAGATGACAGAACTGGCCACCCAAGAAGTTGTTGGTGAACCCGCCATGCAGTTTATCAACCGTTTGTCGGATCATTTGTTTGTCATGGCCCGATATATCAATAATATTGAGGATAGTGACGTCCTCTGGAAACCTGGGATGAACGCTTAAGTTTGCCCCATCTAACGAGCAGTAATGTAACGAGCCACCAAGGCAATGAAAAGGAGCACCGCTCATGAAAATCCTAGTCCCTGTCAAACGGGTTATTGATTACAACGTCAAGGTTCGCGTTAAAGCCGATCAAACAGGTGTTGAATTGGCCAATGTTAAAATGGCAATGAACCCATTTGATGAAATTGCGGTTGAACAAGCGATTCGCCTGAAAGAAGCTGGCACCGCCAGTGAAATCGTTGTTGTGTCTATCGGCCCTGATCAGTCGCAAGAAACCATCCGCACGGCTTTGGCCATGGGTGCTGATCGCGGCGTTCATGTTCCTGCTTCCCATGACACTGAACCATTAGCGGTGGCCAAAGTGCTGAAAGCGCTTGTCGAAAAAGAAGAACCTGGCCTTGTTATTTTGGGCAAACAGGCGATTGATGATGACAGCAACCAGACAGGCCAGATGTTGTCAGCCCTTCTTGGCTGGCCACAAGCGACATTCGCTTCAGGCGTTGAGATTGCTGGCGATGAATTGAAAGTCATCCGCGAAGTTGATGGCGGTCTTGAGCATATCACAT
>WTHX01000145.1 GCA_011522975.1 Alphaproteobacteria bacterium
ATAAAAAAGAGCGAAAAATACTATTGCAGTGGATGTTTTTCTAATAAAAATATTAGTGTGAATTCAGGTTCGCGATGGATTTTGATCCGTAAATATTTGCGCAAAAATTCAATATTGGGGGAGATGTTATCATGAATGGTAAGATTGTTGTCGGCGGTGAAAACCTAATCGATTACGTTGAAAACGCTGTTGTTGACGGCATCCCTCAATACAGTGCCAACCCTGGCGGCTCTCCTTTTAATGTTGCGATTGCTTCGGCACGGCAAGGGGCTGATACCGATTACATTACGCCTATCTCGAATGACCGTTTGGGCAAATTGCTGTCAGAGCGACTGGCGTCTTCAGGGGTGCATCATAATGCCTCTGTTCTGGATGACCCAACATCGCTTGCGGTGGTGTCGGTCGAAAATGGCCAGCCAACCTATCAGTTCTACCGCAAAGGCACCGCCGAACGCCTGATCACGAAAGATCACTTAGATGGTATTTTAAACCAAAAGCCTTGGTTGTTGCATTTGGGGTCATTGGCTTTGTCAGGCGGGGATGACGCCGCCTTATGGGAAGCGTTTTTTATCCAGTGTAAGGAAAATGGCATCATCACTTCCCTTGACCCTAATGTTCGCCCGGCATTAATCGAAGATCGCACGGTTTACTTGCCAAGGATGGAACGTATGTTCCGGTATGCTGATATCATCAAATTAAGCGATGAAGATATCAACTGGCTTTACCCTGATATGGGTCTTGATGCGGCCTTTGACCATTTGGTGGATATTTCATCTTCTGGCTTGCGGGTGTTGACCATGGGGGGTGATGGTGCCCGTGGCCATAGCCCTAATGCCGAGGCCATAATTGCGGCCCATCCTGTTGCCAATCTGGTGGATACAGTGGGGGCGGGTGATACATTTATGGCCTCAATCTTGGTTTGGTGCAAAAATCATGGCATAATGACGGCTGATCATCTTAATGACCTCACTTCAGATCAATTGCAAATGATGATGGCCTATGCTGCTAAGGCAGCCGCGCTTAATTGCCAAGAACAAGGATGCAACCCGCCTATGAAAGAGGCTTTGGTATCATGACCGACCGAGAATTACTCCCGCAATCTGCCGCTGTACCTGATAGTGATTATGTTATCATCGGCGGCACAGGTGATCTATCGCTTCGCAAAATTTTTCCCGCCTTATTCTTGCGATATGCGGCAGGGCAGGTGACCAATGATTTTCGCTTTTTTGTTTTGGGGCGGCAGACCATCACCGCTGAAGACTTTAAAGCCAAGTTAAAACCGCATTGTTTGGCTGGCATGGAAACGCTCAAAGATGGTGAGGCGTTGTTGGATCGCTTTATTGGTTTGATCGAATTTAACGCGATCGATATCAGCGCCAAAAACAGCATGGCAGGGCTTGCGGAAAAATTGATGAATGGCGCTGATGAAACCCGCCCTATCATTTTCTATATGTCGATCGCCCCATCACTGTTCAGTGAGGCATGCCAGCGCATCGACGAAGCAGGTTTGGTTTTGCCGCAAAGCCGCTTGGTGGTGGAAAAGCCGCTTGGTCATGATCGCGCCTCATCGCTTGAAATTAACGATAAATTGCTGGCGGTCTTCAAGGAAAGCCAGATTTATCGTATCGATCATTATCTGGGCAAAGAGACGGTTCAAAACCTCATGGCTTTGCGCTTTGCCAATGTGATTTTCGAAGCGCTATGGAACAACCGCTACATTGATAACATCCAAATCACGGTGGCGGAAACCGTCGGTGTTGGCAGTCGTGCCTCTTACTATGATCAATATGGCGCGATCCGCGATATGTTGCAGAACCATTTGTTGCAATTGCTTTGCCTTGTGGCCATGGAACCGCCGGCGCGATTTAACGCCGATCAAGTTCGCAATGAAAAACTGCGCGTCTTGCAAGCCTTGCGGCCGCTTGAAATGGATCAAGTGGTCATGGGGCAATATCAAGCCTATGCCCATGAAGTGGGCAAACCAACATTGACCGAAACCTATGTTGGTCTGAAAGTCTTGATCGATAACTGGCGTTGGGCTGGCGTGCCGTTCTACATCCGCACCGGTAAGAAAATGACAACACGGGCGTCAGAAATTGTCATCACCTTTAAAAATCGTCCTCATGACATTTTCAATAAAGATGGCATCACCGACCATGATAATGAAATCCCCAACCGCTTGATCATCAGGGTGCAACCCCAAGAAGGCTTGCGGTTATTGCTGACGTCAAAAGAACCAGGGCCGGGGGGGATGCGTTTATTCCCATCTGAATTGAACCTCAGCTTTGGGGAAACGTTTGATGAGCGCCTGCCTGATGCTTATGAACGCCTGTTGATGGATATTGCCCGCGGCAACCAGACCTTGTTCATGCGCCTTGATGAAGTCTTGGCGGCATGGGACTTTATTGATCCCTTGGCCAAAAATGCCCAAGGCGCGATCCCGCTTCTTTATGCAGAAGGCACGATGGGGCCGCCTGATACGCTGTTGAGCGATGATGGCCGTGAATGGGTTGACCCTAAAGTGGATAATGATGACGCTGATTGATACCATCACCGCGCAATTATCAGATCGATTGCAGAACCAAGACCGTGTCAGCATCGCGCTTTCAGGCGGGTCTAGCCCTGTTGCGCTCTATCAAGGCCTGTCCCAGAAAGACCTTGATTGGGCGCGGGTTGACGTGACGTTGATTGATGACCGTGATGTGCCGCCAGACCATCCTGACAGCAACCAGAAATTAATTGCTGAAACTTTGCTTCAGCATCTAGCCAGCCAAGCCAATTTCATCCCTTTACAAGACTGGCCCAATGACCAGATCCCTGATATCGGGGTTTTGGGCATGGGGACTGACGGTCATTTTGCCTCGCTTTTTCCGGCGATGTTGGATGATGCCATGGCTTTTGATGCCAAGGCTGAACCTTGTGTGATGACAACCCCCCCCATGGGCAATCCCCTTCACCCAAGGGTGACCATGAATCTTGCCATGATCTTGGCAATCCCTGATCGTGTTTTGATGGTCATTGGCGAGGAAAAGAAATCCGTATTGCAACAGGCTGAAAATGGCCAAGACCTGCCAATCACGCGATTGCTGGCGCATCAAGGCACAAACGTTACTCATGAAAAGATATGAAATTGAGAGGATCTAAAGATGGCCCCGCTCCATCCGATTGTTGAAGAAACCATCGATAACATCAAAAAACGAAGCCAGAAATCACGGGCAAATTACCTTGAACGTGTGGCGCGGATGGAACAAGACCCTGACAGCAATCGCGGCATGGTGGGGTGTTCAAATCTTGCCCATGTGGCGGCGGGGGCTTTGGATGATCAGGCTGATTTGCTGGCAGGTCATAAACCGCATATCGGCATTATCACCGCCTATAATGATATGCTGTCAGCGCATCAACCGTTTGAGAAATTCCCGCCCATTCTGAAAGCGGCCATCCGGCAAGCCGGCGGCACAGCACAGGTCGCCTCTGGCGTGCCAGCGATGTGTGATGGCGTCACCCAAGGCCGCCCGGGGATGGAATTGTCGCTGGCGTCTCGCGATGTGATTGCTATGGCAACCGCCGTCGGGCTTAGCCATGGCGTTTATGATGCCGCGCTCTGTCTGGGGGTTTGCGATAAGATTGTCCCCGGCTTGGTGATGGGGGCGTTAAGCCATGGCCATATCCCTGTCATCATGGTGCCGGCAGGGCCAATGTCCAGCGGCTTGCCCAATGCTGAAAAAGCCGCCCGCCGCAAAGCCTTTGCCCGCGGTGAGATTGGACGTGAAGAATTATTGCAAGCCGAAGCCGAATCCTATCACGGCCCGGGCACGTGTACTTTTTACGGCACGGCGAATTCCAACCAAATGTTGATGGAAGTCATGGGGCTGCATTTGCCCGGGGCGGCGTTTGAACACCCCCATAGTGATTTGCGCCATGCGTTGAATGTTGAAACAGGGCAAAGGGCTGTCGCCATCAGCCGCCAAGGGGAAAGCCCAAGGCCGATCGGACGGATGCTGGATGAACGCAGTTTTGTCAATGCGATTGTCGGCCTTCATGCCACTGGCGGGTCCACCAATCACACGTTGCATTTGCCCGCCATGGCGGCGGCGGCAGGGATTGATCTGCGTTGGGATGACTTTGATGCTTTATCCGCGATTGTACCACTGCTGGCACGGATTTACCCCAATGGCAGTGCCGATGTAAACCATTTCCATACCGCAGGCGGCATGGGATTTGTGATGCGGGAATTGCTCGCCGCAGGCCTCGTTGATGGGTCTGCCCAAACAGTATGGGGGGCGTCGCTTGCTGATTATGCGGTTGAGCCGAAATTGACCGATCATGGGGTTGAGTTCAGGCCTGCCCCTGATGTGTCGCTCGATCATGATATTCTGCGCCCTGTTGCAACGCCGCATCAAGAAAACGGCGGGCTTGTGATGCTGTCTGGCAATTTAGGGCGGGCAGTGATCAAAGTTTCAGCAGTGGATGCCCAGCACCAGAAAATCACCGCCCCAGCGCTTGTTTTTGACCGTGAAGCCGATGTTAAAGCGGCTTTCGCCAAGGGTGAATTAAACCGTGATGTTGCAGTTGTGGTGCGCAACCAAGGCCCACGCGCCAATGGCATGCCCGAATTGCACAGCCTGACTCCTGTTTTAAGCAACCTGCAGGACCAAGGCCATGCTGTGATGCTGATCACCGATGGCCGTATGTCAGGCGCATCAGGGCGGGTGCCAGCCGCCATTCACCTGACGCCAGAAGCCATGGATGGCGGGCCTATTGGTCAGATCCAAGATGGTGATATCATCACCCTTGATGCCACTTCGGGGGTGCTGAGCATTGATGCTGATCTATCAGGCCGCCCCCATGCTGATGCCAATCCGTTTGATGGCGGGTTCGGGCGTGAGTTATTTTCAGATATGCGTGATCAAGCCGCCTCCGCCGAAGATGGCGGCGGCGTTAATCTCTTGAGGAGATACCAATGACTAATCTAGGCGTCAATTCCGGCAAGGTTCAATCAATCATGACCAAAGGTCCGGTCATTCCTGTGGTCATTATTGAACATCTCGATGATGCGATTCCACTGGCCGATGCGCTTTTGGAAGGCGGGGTTACCACCATTGAAATCACGCTCAGAAGTGATGCGGCCATGGATGCGATTGCCACGATCGCCAAAGAACGCCCCCAAATCTGTGTTGGGGCAGGGACAGTTCTGACGCCGCAACAAATGGCGGCGGTCAAAGACGCTGGGGCTGATTTTGTGGTCTCCCCCGGGGCGTATCCCGAATTAATTGCATCAGCGTTTGATCATGATATGGCGTTTTTGCCCGGGGCTGCGACCGCCTCTGAAATGATGGCCTTATTGGCCCATGGCATCACTGCCATGAAATTCTTCCCGGCATCGGTAGCGGGTGGCCCGTCTTATCTCAAGGCTTTGGCTTCACCTTTGGCGGATGCTGTTTTTTGCCCCACCGGCGGGATTTCTATGGAAACCGCACAAGACTGGCTTCAATTGCCCAATGTTCTTTGTGTTGGGGGGTCTTGGGTGGCGTCAAAAGATTTGCTTAAAGCAGGCAGTTTCGATGCGATCACCGCCAACGCCCGCCAGTGTTCTCAACTGATATAAAACTAATTTTTTCTGAAAGTTTATTGACAAATTATCTATATCGTTATGGACTAAAGACATAACAAAAATAGAAAAATATAATCTTTCGGAGGAAATAATGAAGAAACTTGCTTCTGTTGTTGCGATTGCAGCCACCAGTGCCGCGTTGTCAACAAGCATGGCCCATGCTGAAAAATGGGATATGCCTATGGCTTATGCCGCAACCAACTTCCATTCAGAAATGGGTGTTGTCTTTGCGGATCGTGTTAAGGATTACACAGGCGGCAAAATTGAAATTACAGTGCATCCTGGCGGGTCATTGTTCAAAGGCGGTGAGATCAAACGTGCTGTTCAGACAGGACAGGCTCCTATCGGTGAACGCTTTATGTCTGCCCATGCCAATGAAGCCCCATTGCTGGGTTGGGATAACCTGCCGTTCTTGGCCACAACCTATGAAGATAACAACAAGTTATGGGCGGCGGCTAAGGATCGGGTGAACGCCCAGTTGGATAGCCTCAATCTTGTTGCGCTTTACACCTGCCCATGGCCGGGTCAGGGCTTTTACTTCAAAAAGCCAGTATCATCATCGGCTGATACCCAAGGCGTAAAGTTCCGTTCTTATAACTCTGCGACCGCGACTTTTGCGAAAGAATTGGGCATGACCCCTGTTCAGGTTGAAGCCGCTGAATTGTCACAAGCCTTGGCGACTGGTGTTGCTGAAGCCTTTATTTCTTCAGGTTCAACTGGCTATGACCGTAAAGTATGGGAACATTTAACCCATTATTATAAAGTTAACGCTTGGTTGCCGCGCAACTATGTGATCGTCAATAAAGGCATTTGGAATGGCCTTGATGATGCAACACGCGCTGGTGTTCAGCGTGCGGCTGATGAAACGGGCGCGGATTGTGCCGCGAAATCAGCAAGCCTCGCCAGCTGGTATTTTGAACAACTCGAAGCCAATGGCATGAAGGTTGAAGATGCTGGTCCTGAGTTCTTGAAAGAACTGAAGGCCATCGGTGCCAAGATGCAGGCTGATTGGCTGGCATCAGTT
This sequence comes from Alphaproteobacteria bacterium, assembly GCA_011522975.1. Taxonomy (GTDB): domain Bacteria; phylum Pseudomonadota; class Alphaproteobacteria; order Puniceispirillales; family UBA1172; genus JAGWAQ01. The sequence goes on from WTHX01000145.1 coordinate 6,636, forward strand.
GGTTCTGAAGGTCAAGCGATCATCGACGCTTACAAGAAAATGTAATGGTGAAGACCCCTGTTTCAGCAGGGGTCTTTTTCTTTTAATTCCAATCTCTTGTCGGTTTTATCATGACATCTTGGCCTGATTTTTTAGGAATGCCCCTTTGGATTTGGGTGTTCGTTCTTCCTTCTGTGTTATCGGTATTAGCGCGGTTTTTTCGCCCGCAAGCCAAGCAAATCTTATCGCCGCTTTGGCGTTGGCTTGATCGGCTTTACACCGCTTCTGGGGTGGTCGCGTCACTTTTCATGATGCTGATTTTAATCATTATTATTTTTCAAATGATGGCCCGCTGGACAGGGGTCACTTTTGAAGGGTCTACCGAATTTGCAGGCTATGCCATGGCGGCAACGTCATTCTTTGCTCTGGCGCATGCTTTGGGGCATGGCGCGCATATCAGGGTATCCATTTTATTAAATTTAAATCAATTCACCCGGCTTTGGCTCAATGCTTTTGCCATGTTTATTGCCGCGATCACGGCGACTTATTTCGCCCGTTACGCGATTAAAACCAATTTCCTGTCCGAAATGCTCAATGACCGTACCCAAGGCCAAGATCAAATTCCCGATTGGCTGTTGTCGATTTTTGAAATGGTGGTGACTGCGCCGTGGAATTGGGGGCAAATCTGGTCCAACACATCGGATGCTTGGGTTTATACCCCTGTCTGGGTGCCGCAATTGCCCATGTCGATTGGTACAACTTTACTGGCCATCGCGCTTTGGGATCATTTGATCCGCCTGTTGGTGAATGGTGAAAGCGATATTAAGGCGGAGACAGTCCAATGACCGAATTTTACGCCACTGGCATATTTCTCTTTGTTCTTTTTGCGCTGTTAGGCAGTTCCGTTTGGATTGGATTGGCCTTAGTTGGGGTGGCTTATGTCGGGATGGAATTATTCACCGCCCGCCCCGCAGGTGATGCCATGATCACGACAATCTGGACAGGGGCGTCATCTTGGACGCTGACGGCATTGCCACTGTTTATCTGGATGGGTGAGATTTTATACAGAACGCGATTATCCGAAGATATGTTCAGGGGATTATCGCCATGGATGCGGTGGTTGCCTGGCGGTCTGTTGCATACCAATATCGCAGGCTGCACGATCTTTGCTGCTGTTTCAGGGTCATCTGCCGCAACCTTAACGACAGTCGGCAAAATGTCGATCCCTGAATTGCGTGAACGGGGTTATCCCGAATATATGATCATTGGCACTTTGGCAGGGGCGGCAACATTGGGGTTGATGATCCCGCCATCCCTGACATTGATCGTCTATGGCGTCAGCATCAATGAATCGATCACCAAATTGTTCCTAGCCGGGGTGATCCCGGGATTGGTGCTGGCAGGGCTGTTTATGGCCTATATCATCGCGTGGTATTACATCAAAAAAGATCAACGCCCGGCACCAGAACCATCTATGAGCCTTGGTCAGATGATCAAGGAAAGCCGTTTTCTAATCCCGGTGATGATCTTGGTCTTCATTGTCATTGGGTCGATGTATTTCGGCTGGGCAACCGCAACAGAAGCCGCCGCCGTCGGCGTGATTGGCGCGCTTAGTCTGGCCCTGGCCCAGCGGTCATTGAACATGAAAACCTTTACCGCCAGCCTGATGGGGGCGACCCGCACTTCGGCTATGATCGCGTTGATCTTGATGGGGGCGTCATTCTTGTCTTTATCCATGGGGTTCACTGGCTTGCCGCGGGCTTTAGCGGGGTGGATTGACAGCCTTGATCTGTCGCCGATTGTTTTGATCGCGGCATTGACGGTGTTCTACATTATTTTGGGGATGTTCCTTGATGGCATTTCATCGGTGGTGCTGACCATGGCGATTGTTGAGCCGATGATCCGCCAAGCCGGTATTGATGTGATCTGGTTTGGTGTGTTCGTGGTTGTGGTGGTTGAAATGGCACAGGTGACGCCGCCGATTGGCTTTAACCTGTTTGTCTTGCAAGGCATGACCAAGCATGAAATCTCGTATATTTCACGCACAGCCATCCCCATGGTGGGGCTGATGATCTTGATGGTGGTGATTTTGGTGATCTGGCCAGAACTTGCCACATGGTTGCCAGAAAATGTCCGCAACACCCCCAATTAGCCGTCAAGACAAACCTGATGAGGCGCGGTTAACAGTTCTGCAATTGGATACGGTCTTCCCGCGTATCAAAGGCGATGTGGCGTCGCATGAAACTTATCTTGAGCCTATTAAGGTGGAAAAGATTCCCCAAGCCTCTGTTGCAAAAGTGGTCACGGCAACCCCTGATCAAAATGACATGACGTCTTTTTTGGCGTCGGCGTCGGCGATTAATTCAGGGATAGGCGTGACGTCATGTGGCTTTCTGGGGTATTGGCAAGACCAGATGAACCGCCATTGCCCCCGACCTTTTATCGCCTCTGCTTTGGTGGATTTGCCCCAATGGCAACAGCAATATGCCCCTGATGAAATGGCGATTATTACTTTTGATGAAAAGGTGCTGTCCACGCCGCTTTATGCGCCCTTGCTTGCAGGGTTTTCAGGGCAGGTCATTGGCCTTCACCCTGAAATGCATCTGAAAAAAGTCATCAGTGACGATCACCCTCAATTGGATCAACAGCGTGCGGAAACAGAATTGATCGCGCATTTAAAAGCGTCGCTTGACTTCAGCGCCATCAAAGCCTTGGTTTTTGAATGCACCAATCTGCCGCCCTATAGGCGCGCGATGAAATCTGCTTTGAATGTCGATATTTATGATATTCTGACATCAATAAACGCCCGCGACCCCAAATTGGTGAGGCCAGAGTTATTAGCATGAGCAAAACGCCATCCTATGCAAAAGCCCAATCGGTTGATCAAGACTTGATCCCTGTGATTGATTTGTCAGGGCGGGATCACCCTGAAACCCGCCGTGATTTGGCGCAACAACTGGTAGCGACAGCCGAAAATTCAGGGTTTTTCTACATTTCCCATCATGGCATCCCCAAGGCGGTTTGTGAGGCGGCGTTTAAGGCCTCACGGCAATTTTTTGCCCTTGATCATGCGGTGAAATCCAAAATCACCGTTGATCAAAATCAGCGGGGGTGGATGGCACAAGGCCTGACGAATCTGGAAGGCTCAGCCACCCATGACGCCAAGGAAGTGTTTTTCTGGGGGCTTGATATCGATCAAGATGATGCGGCTTTAAAAGCAGGCGCGCCGCTTGTTGCGCTTAACCAATGGCCGCAAGACGACGCCTCGTTTTTAAAAGAAAACATCATGCCCTATTATCATGCGGTGCTTGATCTGGGGCGGGATATTCTGTCTCTCTTGGCGGAAGGTCTTGGCCAGTCGCCTGATTTCTTCGCCAAGGCCTATGAAAAACCACTGGGTCGGGGGCAATTGGTCTATTACCCTGCCATGGATGGTGATGATCATAAGGCGGAACGGTTTGGGGCCGCCGCCCATAGCGATTTTGGTGTTCTGACCATTTTAATGCAGGATGATTTAGGCGGGTTGCAGATTAAATCGGCTGACGGCGAATGGATTGAAGCCCCGCCGATCCCAGATACTTTTGTGTGTAATATCGGTGATCTTCTTCAGATGTGGACGAACAACCGCCTGACATCGACCCTCCATCGGGTCATCAACACCAGCCCGAAATCAAGGTTTTCAATCCCTGTTTTTTGCGATCCTGCCAGCATGACAGTGATCAACCCGCAGGATTTTGACCCTGCCGCGCCAGCCGATCAAATCACCACAGCAGGGGCGTATATCAGCGGTAAGAACCGTAAAAACTTTGCCCATTATAAAAATAAATAAGGGTTGGTTGCTTAAGGGTTCAAAACCTCATCCCACCATTGATCAAACAAACTGGGGTTATCCAGAGTGATCAATTGCCCTAATCTTGGGGTGATCAATTGAATATCGTTTTCTTTTGCCAGTTTCGTGATTTCTTTTGGCGGGTCATACCAATTGTGGACCGATAGATTAAACATGCCCCAATGGATAGGCACCAGATATTTGCCTTTTAATTCTTGGAAACCTTTGATGGCTTCATCAGGCATATTATGAACAGCCCGCCAGCTTTCGTTGTATTGGCCGTTTTCCATGAAAACAATATGAAACGGCCCATAGGCCTTTCCAATGTCTTGATAATGGGTGTCATATCCTGAATCACCACTGAAGAAGACGGATTGCTCTTTGCCTTCAATCACCCATGATGCCCATAGGGTTTTATTGTTATGAACAACCCCGATGCGGCCAGAAAAATGCTGGGATGGGGTGGCGGCAAATTTCAGGCCCTGCAATTCGGTCTCACCCCACCAATCCAATTCGGTGATGCGGGTTTCATCTACCCCCCAATAGCGGAGGTGAGAGCCTACGCCTAATGGCGTAACAAAGGCGACATCCTGATCAATAAAATGCTTCACCGTGTCCATATCCAGATGGTCGTAGTGATCATGGGAGATAATAATCACGTCAATCGGCGGCAGGTCTTCAATGGCAATTGGCGGTTCTTGAAACCGTTTGGCCGCAATGGGCAGAGGCGCGGCATGATCAGAAAAAATAGGGTCAAAGAGAACAATTTTATTATCGATGGAAAGCAAAACGGAAGAATGCCCAAGCCAGATAAATTTCACCGTATCTGTGCTGTTTTGGAAATCCACCAGATTGTGGTTTTTGACTTCAGGTAATTTGGCGTCTGGCACGGTCTGATTTGAATTGAACAGAAAATTAGGGGTTTCTGTACCGAACGGGTCTTTCCAGAAATCAGTGCCGACGCTCATCGTATCAAGAATATCAGGACGTCTGTTGACGAACATCGACTGATCTTTGTCATATTGTGGAGAGGTTTTGACGATCTCCAAATATTCCCCGCGGGGGATTGCGCCGAATTGCTCACATCCACTAAGGGCAAACAACGGCAGTAAAATAAAAGCGAGAATAATGACGGTTTTGGGGGATTTAAAAAACCTGCGCATGGCAAAACACTTCAATAACAAAACTTAGCCGCAAGATAATCTTTATCAGCAAAAAGGGAAGGGATATTTGCGGGGTATGTTTTGATTAAGACGCGTGCATAACTTGAGCGGATAGGTAAGGATTGGTGAGGGCATCACGCGCGCCTTCCAGCCCCAGATAAGGATCTGTCGCCAGCCAAATCGGCAAGTCCTGAAATGTTGGGGTCAGCACCCCAGCATCTTGGAAGCGGTTTAAAAAGCCACTTTCTTCGATAATGCTGATAAAGCGTGGGATAATCCCACCTGCGATCACCGCACCTTGCCAGCACCCCAAGGTGATGATGCTATTGACCATGACCGTGGCTAACGCCTCCATCAAAAGGAAAACAGCTTGGCGTTCACGGCCATCTGATGTGAGTGCGGCATCACCAATTTCGGCGGCTGATTTGCCATCATAAGAGGCGTTATCATGCTGGCATAAAAACCGATAGATCGCCTCAAGCCCACTGCCGCTGATGATATGTTCGGCGCTAACAAAGCCAACCTCACCGCGCAGATATTCTTCCAATTGGCGTTCACGATCGTTCCGAGGGGTGAAATAGACATGCCCGCCTTCACCTTCGATTGGCATCATGCCTTGCGATGTTGGTTTTAACGCCGCAACCCCCAATCCTGTCCCTGGCCCGATCACCAATAGCGGTGCATCTGGTTGCCCTTGGTCGTGATTGCGGCCTTGTTTTAAAACAATGTTACCATGGCGATTAGGTTGGTGTTGGGCGAGCGCTTGGGCGGTGAAATCATTAATCACCAATAACCGTTTGATGCCAAGGTTTTGGTGCAAGGCGGTTTTGCTGAACCGCCAATTGTTATTGGTGATATCGATTATATCATCCATCACAGGGGCGGCGACAGCGATACTGACGGCCTCTATATTGTGGGATTGGTGGGATGATAAATAGGCGTTGATCGCATCTTCTATGGTGGGGAAATCAGCGCAGGCCATCACTTTAATATCAGCAATAGGGGCGGTTTCATCTGGTGCGATACCAAACCGAATATTCGTCCCCCCAAGGTCTATTGCTAAAATGGCCATATGATATTTAACCTTCAGTCTTTAGCGTGTTCAAGACATCAATACAGGCGCCGATCGTGTGGTAATCAACTTTGCCTGCGGGTGATTTATACGGCTCAATCCAATCGCCTTCACGGGACACAATCCGGAACCACGCGCCATGCTTGTGGTCGATCAAATGGTCCCATGACCATTGCCACAGGCGAATATAATCCTCTTTGTATTTTGCCTCACCTGTGACGGCATAAAGCCTTCTTGCGGCGGCAATCGCTTCGGCTTGAACCCAGAAATATTTATGGGCATCGGCAAATTCACCATCTGGGGCATAACCATAAACAAGCCCGCCAAATTCAGCATCCCAGCCTTTTTCCATGGCAGTATCAAAAAGACGCTGGGCAACAGGCAAATGCCAATCTGCAGGGCAGTGTTGATCAAGTTGCAACAATAATTTGGTCCATTCGACTTGATGCCCTGGCTGAAACCCCCATGGTTTGAACAGGTCATCAGGCTTGTCGATATTATAGGTCCAGTCTTGTTGCCACTGGGTGTTGTAATGCTCCCATATCTGGCCATCCGCCGCCGCCGCAAAGACGACGCAAAACTGATGGGCGGTTTGATCAGCCCGATCCAGATAGCGTTTGTCGCCAGTGGCTTCATAGGCGGCGATCAAGGCTTCGACCGTGTGCATATTTGCATTTTGCCCACGGTAATCTGATAACACCGCCAGACTGTCATCGCGTTCATCGGCATAGGCCAGATGTTCAGCATCCCAGAAATAGTCTTCCAGCAAATTCCAAGCATTTTTAAGCATGTCATCCGCGCCATCAATTTTTGCCTGCAAGGCCCAAGATGCGGCCAGCATCACAAACGCATGGCCATAGGCCATGGCACGGCCATCATCAATCCTCTCGCCATTGCGTTGCCATAAAAAATGGCCATTCGGATGGCGGTGGTGGCTTTCAAGATAGGCCAGACCATGCGCCGCCCAATCGCGATAATGCGCTCGCCCTGTCAATTGCCAGGCATTGACGTAATTAAAGACAAATCGCGTGCTGCTGACCAAATGGCGGGTTTCAGCATCATAAATGCTGCCATCATCTAAGAAATGCTGAAAAAACCCGCCGTTAGCGTCAAAAACATTCGGCTCATAAAACGCCAAAATTGTTTCAATATGATCGGTCAGGAAATCAGCGGATTCAAAATCAGGGTAGGGTGGGGGAGATGATGCGTTCATAATAAAATCTCTTAACCTTCATAGAGTAATTTTGTGATGCATTGACGCCAACCCTGATAGGCGGCATTGGCTTTATCGGCAGAAATTGCAGGTGTAAATCTTTTTTCCAATGACCATGTTTTGGCAAATTCTTCGGGCTTGGGGTAAAGCCCTATGGCCAATCCTGCCAGATACGCCGCGCCGGATGCGGTGGTTTCAATCACATTGGGGCGATCCACAGGCGCCATCAATTGATTGGCCAGATTCTGCATCGCCCAGTCATTTGCGACCATGCCGCCATCAATCCGTAAAACTGTTTGGCTTGATGCTGCGCCATCTTCACGCATGGCTTCGATCAAATCCCGGGTTTGGTAGGCGACGCTTTCCAAGGCTGCTTTGGCTATTTCAGCAGGGCCAGTGTTGCGTGTCAGCCCGAAAATAGCCCCGCGGCATTCGGCGTTCCAATAAGGCGCGCCCAATCCTGTAAAGGCTGGCACAAGATAGACATGTTCGGTGTCATCGGCTTGTTGAACAAGGCCTTCGGTTTCAGCGGCAGATTTGATCAACTTCAGGCCATCCCGCAACCATTGCACCACCGCGCCCGCAATAAAGATCGACCCTTCTAGGGCATAAGTCGGTTTGCCATCCAATTGATAGGCAATTGTTGTCAGCAATTTATTCTTGGAAAAGACAGGGGCATCGCCTGTATTGAGCAAGGCAAAACAGCCTGTACCATAGGTTGATTTGATCATCCCCGGCTCAAAACAGGCTTGTCCAATGGTCGCCGCCTGTTGGTCGCCTGCAACGCCAGTGATCGGCAGGGATGTGCCGCCAAAATGCTCAGCGCTGGTCTGGCCAAAATTATCGGCGCAGTTTTTTACCATTGGCATCATATTTTTAGGGATGTTGAATAGGGCGAGAAGGTCATCATCCCATCCCCCATCATTGATGTTATAAATCATGGTGCGGGCAGCATTGGTGGCATCGGTGACATGGGATGCGCCATTGGTCAGCCGCCAGATCAGATAGGTATCCACCGTGCCGAAAAGCAAATCGCCTTGTTCGGCACGTTGCCTTGCGCCATCGACATTGTCTAAAATCCAAGCAATTTTTGTCGCTGAAAAATAGGGATCAAGCAACAAGCCTGTTTTGCTGGTGACCATGGCTTCATGGCCTTGGTTTTTCAAATTCTGGCAATAATCCGATGTTCGGCGGTCTTGCCAGACAATCGCGGGATAAACCGCTTCCCCTGTATGGCGATCCCAGACCAAGGTTGTTTCACGCTGATTGGTGATGCCGATAGCGGCGATATCACTGGCGTCACAGCCGTGATCTTTAATAACTTTTGTTGCCATTTCAATCGAGGTTGACCACAGGTCTTCAGGGTTATGTTCAACCCAACCTGATTGCGGGAAATGCTGTTCAAATTCTTTTTGTGCGGTGGCAAGAGGTGTCAGCTGGCGGTCAAAAACAATAGCGCGTGTTGAAGTGGTGCCTTGATCAATGGCAAGAATAAGGTCTTTGGTCATGGCAACACTCTTTATTTATTTCTATTTATTCTGTTCAGCATTCCTAGCGATATTTGCGACCACATCATGGCGCAGGTCAAGGGAGTTTCCAAGGTTTTAATAAACACAAGGTTGCTATTAACGCCTTTAGCGCGGTTAATCTTTCGCCTGATGCTGTAATTTTCGAAAAGATTGGGGCGTATGCCCTGTCTCAGCCAAGAACACTTCATAAAACCGTGACAGCGACCCAAAGCCTGAATCAAGGGCAATGGTCAGGATTTTATCATCGGTATCGGATAAGGCTGATTTGGCATGGTGCAAGCGCAATTGGGTCAGGAAGCGGTTGATATTTGTCCCCAACATCTTTTTGAAAATCCCCATGGCGTGACCTTTGGAAACACCACCTGCCGTCGCGATCTGACCTGTATCAATCGGTTGGGTAAAGTTTTCAGCAATAAAACGGATCATTGAAATCACCCGGCTGGATTGGCGGCTGCTGATCATTGGGGGGTGTTGATCCGGAGATGACCGGTCTTCTTGATAGGGGTCTTTTATTTTTTGAGCATGCCAGCCTGTCAGCGATTGCCGCCTAAGGCTTAATTGAATTTCCATCCGTGAAATTGAACTGCGTTGAATATCATTGCTCTTTAGATCATCGATCCAACGTTCAAAAAGAGATTGGTTGAGCGGGTCTCCTGATGTGGCTGATACCAATTTTCCAGTCAGCAATTCGCCCAAGAAGGCCTCCGGCATTGACCATGACAGCAATTCAGCCAAAGGCAAATTGGCGATTAAAATCTCTCCATCGCCCTCAACTTTGGTGACGCGATGCGGAATATGCCCCCAAAGCACGCTTAATTTATCGCTTTCGGCCAAATAAAGCCCGGTCTGGGTATGATAAGTCAGGCTGCAACCAATAGGCAGCAGCACTTCAACATGACCATGGGAGTGGGTTTCAGGCATGATAATAGGCCGATGGCGCTGCATAAAAAAGCCATCGGGGAAATGATCATGTAATGACGCAAAAGGACTCTCCATGACCCTTAAAATTACATATTATCGGAATTAAAAAAAGGAAAAGATGAGTTTCTCGGAATGAATGCTCATTTTGACGGAAGCCTAGCGCCTGTATAAGCGTCATGGTTATTTGGTTGGGATTGAACGCAATAGTCCAATCTTGACTATTGTCGGATTAGTCAGCGCTGACCAATCTCAATCAACACTTCAAATTTTAGGTCAAACCTATCGAAGTAATTTTTATGGCACCTAATGGGAGGATCCTCATGAAAAAGATGCTTACGACACTTGCTGCTGCTGCCCTTGTTGGCATGGCATCAAGCGCATCTGCCGGTACTTTGGTGATTAACACAGATACATCAGATGCGGCACCAAAGAAGGCTTTTGAATACATCATTGAAAAGTTCGAAGCAGAAAACCCAGACGTTACCGTTGAATGGAATGTTTTTGACCACGAAGGGTACAAGCAATCCATCCGTAACTTCTTGAACACCAACCCACCAGACGTTGCAAACTGGTATGCGGGTAACCGTATGCGTCCGTTTGTTAAGGCTGGCCTGTTTGAAGATGTTTCAGACATTTGGGCCGACAGTGGCTGGCAAGACGGCGAATTGGGCAGTTCAATGGCCCATGCCCAGAAGTCTATGACCATTGCTGGTCGCCAGTGGGGTGTTCCTTACACCTATTATCAGTGGGGCGTTTATTACCGCAAAGACATCTTTGAAAAGATGGGCATTGCCGTGCCAAAGACTTTTGATGAGTTCGTAGAAGCCTGCGCAACATTGAAGGCCAATGGCGTCACCCCAATTACCATCGGTTCAAAGTATCTTTGGACAACCGCTGGTGTGTTTGACTACCTTGACCTGCGCGTCAATGGTTATGAGTTCCACATGGACCTGACCAATGGTAAAATCCCTTACACCGACCCACGCGTTCACGCTGTGTTTGATGCTTGGGATCGTCTGGTTAAGCCGGGCTATTTCATTGAAAACCATGCGGCATACAGCTGGCAGGAAGCCCTGACCCCAATGGTCAACGGTGAAGCCGCGATGTATGTCATGGGTAACTTTGCTGTTGCGCCTCTGCGTGAAGCAGGTCTGACCGATGATCAGCTTGGGTTCTTCCAGTTCCCAGAAATCACCCCAGGTCTTCCAATGGCTGAAGAAGCCCCAACAGATACAGTGCATATCCCATCAAAGGCAAAGAACAAAAAAGACGCCAAGCGTTTCTTGATCTTCATGGCACGTGCTGATGTTCAGGAAGAAGTGAACAAAATCTTGGGTCAGTTGCCAATCAACAGCGGCTCATCCGTTGCTGATGACAAGTTCCTGAAGGCTGGTAACAAGATGCTGAACGAAGCCTATGCTATGGCTCAGTTCTATGACCGTG
>WTHX01000139.1 GCA_011522975.1 Alphaproteobacteria bacterium
GTCATGGGCAGGGTTGCGGAGTTTTGCCCCTGACGGTGACCCTGTTGTTGGTTTTGCTGATGATGCAGACGGATTCTTCTGGCTTGGGGGGCAGGGCGGATATGGCATTCAAACATCGCCTGCGTTATCTTCTATTGCCGCATCGCTCTTGATGGGGCAGTCCATTGATGCTGAGCTCGAAGCATCACTCACGCCAACACGGTTTAACACCAAGATCGAAATGCAAGCATAATGACAGTAAAAATTGCCCTTATCCGCGGTGATGGCATTGGCCATGACGTGATTAACGCCGCCCTTGAGGTGATGGAAAAAGCCCTATCACACGTGGGGCAACCCATGCCCATTTTGGATGAAATTCACGCCGGCGCAGGGTATTACGCCGCTGAAGGCATTGATATTGAACGTGATGGTGAGGTCCGTGCCGGTCAGGCGGATGCGATCTTTTTAGGCGCCATTGGCCTGCCGTCCATTCGGCATAAGGATGGCACGGAAATATCGCCGCATTTGCGCTTGCGTGATCGCTATGGTCTTTATGCTGGGGTTCGGCCGGTCAAAGCCTATCCCAATGCCCCGCAACGTCTGGCCGCGCCTGATGCTCAAAAGATTGATTTGGTCTTGATCCGCGAGAGCACTGAAGGGCTGTTTTATTCCGCCGCTGTCCATGGCCGCAGTAAATTTGAAGGCGATCAAGCGGTGGAAGAAACCTTGCGGATCACCCGAGGCACGACTGAAAAACTGCATCGCTTTGCCTTTAGATTGGCAGAAAAAAGGAAGGCGCGTGGCCATAAAGGCACAGTCACTTGTGTGGATAAAGCAAATGTATTCAGTGCATTGGCATTCTTTCGTAAGATTTTTGATGAAGTTAAATCAGAATTTCCCGATACAGAGACCGGCTATCAATATGTTGATGCTATGGCGTTGGAGTTGATCCGCCAGCCTTGGAATTTTGACGTCATGGTTACTGAAAATATGTTTGGCGATATTCTGTCTGATTTGGCGGCAGGTCTGGTGGGCGGCATGGGGATGGCGTCTTGTGGGGAGATCGGTGATACCATTGGCCTGTTCCAGCCCGCCCATGGCAGCGCGCCTGATATTATGGGGCAAGATAAAGCCAACCCGTTAGCGACGATCCTAAGCGCGGCGTTGATGCTGGATTACCTTGCTGATCAAACAGGGATTGCGGCTTATGCTGATGCAGGGCAAATCATAGAAACCGCGGTTGACCAAGGCTTTGCCGCCAATCAATTGCGGCCGATGGAATTTGGCGGTGATATGGGCACCAAAGCCATGACCGAAACGGTGCTGTCATTTTGTACCAGCAATCCTAAATCATAAGAGGCCGCCATGTATGTTGTCACTGTCACTTTCACCCTTCATGAAAATTGCGCCGATGCCTTTATGCCATTGATGCAGGCCCAGGCGGAAAACTCTGTGAAATTGGAAGACGGCTGTCATTATTTTGACGTCGTCCATCAAGCCGATGACCCCAGCACGGTATTCCTCTATGAGATTTACACCGATCGTGCCGCATTTGACATTCATTTAAAATCTTTTCATTTCAATGACTTTGATAAAAAAGTTAAAAATATGGTTAAAGATAAAAAAGTGCTGTGCTTTGATCGTCATTTTTCGGGGTAATCGCCAAAAGCATCTTTTCTGATGGGGTAAAAGGCCTATATCTGAAGCATCTGTCATGATGTTAAGGATCTTCCCATGCGCCGTATCTCCGCCGCTATTTTTTCGTTTTGTCTTTTATTGGGGATTGCGGGTTGTGCCCCGAAACCTGTTGAGCATCTCGCTGATCGCAAACCTGCCCTTAATTTGGAAGATTTCTTTGAAGGTGAGACGGTGGCTTACGGTATTTTTGAAGACAGGTTCGGCAATTTAAAACGGCAATTCAGGGTGCATATTAAAGGTACGGTTGCAGGCGATACCCTGACCCTTGATGAAGATTTTCTTTATGACGATGGTGAAAAAGCCAATCGTGTCTGGACCATCACCAACGAAGGCCAAGGTGATGACGGCCTGACCCGCTATTCAGGGCAGGCGGCCGACATCAATGGTCAGGCAAATGGCACGGTTGCGGGCAATGCGCTCAATTGGTCCTATGATATTGACCTTCAAACAGATGACGGCAGTTTTACCGTGCGTTTTGATGATTGGATTTATCAGCAAGATGAGCATATCGCGCTTAACCGGGCCTATGTCAGCAAATTTGGCATTAATGTTGGGTCTGTGACCTTGGTGTTTTTACGCGGCAAGGCCGCCGAAGCCGTCATGCCTGTTGATTTAAACCAATGGTAATGATGGGCATGCCATGCGATTGATCGCTTTCTTTATCGAAATCCTGCCTTTGGCTGGGTTTTTCATTGGTTTTGAGTTGGGTGGGATTTTCACCGCGGCTGTGGTGTCTTCTATTCTTGGCGTGGCCTTGATGGCGCTGGCATGGCTGAAAGAAGGGCGATTGGCACTATTCCCGTTCTATTCCGTGGTTTTAGCGGCCGTATTCACCATCCTTGCGCTTTTGATGGATGCGGCGGTGTTTATCAAAATTCAGCCGACGGTGTTTAACGGCGGGTTTGCATTGGTGCTTTTAGGTGGGGTCATGCGTGGCACGGCTATGATGAAGCGGTTTTTCGGCGCGCAATTTGATTTAACGGAAGATGTCTGGATGACATTAAGCCTGCGTTGGGGGCTGTTTTTTACCGTCATGGCGATGGCCAATGAAATCGCCTGGCGGCAATTGGATGATGCCGGCTGGGTCTGGATGAAGACCTTTGTCTTTGCGCCCGCCAGTGGGGCTTTCATGTTAGCGCAATTGCCGATCACCCTTCGAGGGCGAAAAACCGAGACATGATTTTTGAGCGCTCATCTGCTAAAACCATTTCATGCTGAACCCGTTACTTGACCCTGACATTTCAATTGAAGACCGCGATGGCCGCCCCTGTTTGGTGAGCCGGCGTTTTGGTGATCTTTATTTCGCCGCCCAAGATGGCTTGGCCGAAACCGAATTGGTGTTTTTATCCGGCAATGATTTGCCCCAGCGGATGCAGAATAAGCCGCATTTTACGGTGGCTGAAACTGGTTTTGGCACAGGGCTTAATTTTCTTGCGCTTCTGCAGTACTGGCAACGGCTTGAAGATGACCCTGATCAATCCGCCCCTGTCTTGCATTACATCACCACAGAAATCGCCCCGCTTGATGGTGCGGTGATCAAAGAGGTGTTGTCGCCCTATCAAGACCTATCAGAATTGATTGATGCTATGGTGTCGATCTTACCCCCACGCTGGCCGGGGCGGCATCGGCGGCATTTATTTGGCGGCAGAGTGGTGATTGATTTTCTTTATGGCGACAGTTTTGAGATGATTAATGATGCTGTTTTCAAAGCAGATGCGTGGTTTTTGGATGGGTTTGCGCCATCGCAAAACCCTGATATGTGGCAGGAAGGGCTTTTTGAAGCCATCGCCAGTCATTCCTCCCCTGATGCAACTCTAGCCAGTTTCACCGCCGCAGGCCATGTCAGGCGGGGGTTGGACGCCGCAGGGTTTGACGTTGAACGTCATCAAGGTTTTGGCCGTAAGCGGCATCGCATAACAGGTCGCATCAAAGCCACGCCCCAAAAACCGGCTGATCCCATCTCACCTAATCGCCAAAAAGTGGTGATTATCGGCGCCGGTATCGCCGGGGCATCCGTGGCGGCGGCATTAAAACCCGCCGGATATGACATTCTGGTGCTGGGGCAGGGGGATGAGGCGGGCGATGGTGCATCTGGCAATATCGCGGCGGTGCAATCCCCCCGCCTGACCGCCGCTGAAAGTTTTTCGGAACGGCTGTCGCTGACAGGGTATAGTTACGCCCGCTGGCTGGCGCGGCTTTATGGGGTTGATTTGGCAGACCAAGCCATCAGCTACGCGTGGAATGACCGTGAAGTGACACGTCATCAGAAAATTAAAACAAGGGGCTGGCCAGAAACTGTGTTTTTATCCCCTGAACAATCTGATCTTAAAGATGAAACAGGGTTTGATATCACCCATCCCGCTTTGCTGTTTCCCGAAGGTGGCGCGGTTGATCCAAAAGCCTTAACCCAAGCCTTGATGGCAGATGTCGCCACGCAATTCGGCACCACTGTCACGGGGTTTGAACAATCTACGGATGAGGATAGGGGCAGGCGTTGGCAGATCAAAACAAACCAAGGTGTGATTGATGCTGATATCATTGTGTTGGCGGCTGGGTCAGGCCTTGCGGCTTTAACCCAAGATTGGATTGACCCTATTCTGCCCCTGCAAGTCACAGCAGGGCGGGTGAGCCATCTGCCGGCAACGTCGCTTCCAAGTTTCGATCATGCCATTAGTTTTGGCGGCTATATGGCCAAGGCCAAAGATGGCCGTATTGCCTTGGGGGCAAGTTTCGACCGCCATATTGATCTTGATGCCCCACCGCCGATTGATGATGATTTGCACCATGCCAATATCAAGACATTGCCTGAGGCGGTTGCGGCAAAAATTGACCGTGATTTCACCAATTGGTCAGGCCGCACTAGTTTTCGGCTGGCCTCACGTGATCGTGCTCCCATCGCAGGTCAGATTGGCAAGGGGATTTATATGATCGCAGCTTTGGGCGCGCGCGGCATGGTCACAGGCCCTATTTTGGGCCAGTATATTGCGTCATTGATGATGAACACACCATCACCACTGGATCGCGGGGCAGCATCCATGGTTGACCCTTACCGGTTTTCTGCCAAAGAAGGGTTGTGATAATGACGTCTTGTCCTTGGGCAGGTTTGTGATGAGTGATGGTCTGATTAATCATCGCCTCTACGGACCATCAATTCATCCATGTGCAAGATAAAGCGGCAAAGTATAGATGCCATGGCCGACCAGTCTTGTTTAAGTTCAAGCGTGGTTTCATCGAGATAACACGAGCGGCAAATTTCAATCTGAAGGGCGGAAACGCCAGACACAGGATTGCCATAGTTTTTTGTAATAAAACCGCCTGAAAACGGGGCATTAAGGCGCGTTTTTAAACCTTCACGTGAAAAATAATTCAGCGCCGCATCAACCACCCAAGGGCGCGCCGATTGGCCATGATTGCTGCCAATAATCACATCGCTATCCACGCCAAATAATCCCGACGGCATGGAATGGCAATCCAGCAATAACGCATGGTCATGGGATCGGGCGGATCGGATCATGGATTGCAAAGCATGGTGATACGGCGTGTAATAATTCTGGCGGCGCAATTCAACTTCACTGGCGGGCAAAGGGGCGGTGTAAATATCTTTTTGCCGGGCTGCTTTTTTGGGAATCATCCCCAGTCCTGACCTGAGATAGCGGGTGATTTTCGGATTGGTTTGACCAACAGGACCATCAAACATCTGTTCGTCAATTTCATCAGCTTGGCGGTTAACATCAACAAAACTTCGGGGGAAATGCGCCATTAAAATTGGTGCGGGCAAAGGTTGGAATGTCAGCAGGCGATCCACCCCAGCATCCTCAACCTGGCGCAATTGATCAAGCGGCAGGCTGGCTTGTTCCAGAAAATGATTGGGGTAATGACGCCCGCTATGGGGGGAGTTCACCACAACAGGTGACAACCGCTTGCCCGCCGCAGGGACCACCTCATAGGGGTATTCAACCTTATTCACGACAACAGCAGAGCAAGCCAAAGGATTGTTTGCCTTTGGGCTTTGGCCTTTGCGCGGTTGATTAGATGTCGGTCCTGTCATATTTTTAGATTTAAAGGATTGATGGTGATGTGTCTATCAGCAAGTCTTTTAACGCTTAGACGTCTCTTTTAATAAAGGCCAAGCGAGGTAAAATAGACTGGCCATTGAATCACTAGAAAAAAATCTGTTTTGAGACTTGCGCTTATGATATTTTTCGCTATGTTCTCGGTATTGCTATTGAGCATTAAGGACGCGTAGCTCAGCGGGAGAGCACTACGTTGACATCGTAGGGGTCGCTGGTTCAATCCCAGCCGCGTCCACCATCTACCACAAGTTTACTTGTCTTTTCACCAAATCTGCGTCAGCATCATCCAAAAGTATGGGGTTTGGGGTTATGTGTATTTGTTCCCACTTCAATCGCCGTTCAATTTTGATGGGAATGGCAGGGGCGGTTTTGGTGCCGCATCAGGTCTTGGCCCAAAATGAAGCGATCAGCGTCATTGGCGGTGCTGTCAATATTGAGACGCAATCGGATGCTGGCACTGGCGGCGAAAAATTTAAACTTGATATCGGTGCTTTAGGCGGGGTGGTCAAAGCCAAAGACCAGGTGTTTTATCTTGATCCTAAAACTGAGGCTGAATTCTACAGCAATGATGATGGGCTTGTTTCAAACATTGTTTTAAAGGCTGGTGGTGTTTTATCTCTTTTTGGTGAAAAATCTGGCCAAGGCGTTGAGATTAAAACATTCAATGCTGTCGGTGCCATTAGAGGCACAACCACCTATTTCGCATGGCAGGCTCAAGAAAACCGTACCTATGTATGTTGTTGTTATGGTGGGGTTGACCTGTCTAATGGCAAGGGCGGTGGTCAAAGCCTCAATACCTCTTATCATACAGCGGTAATCTTACCGGCATCAGGCGGGGTTGAAGCCGCTCCTTATGATAAGCCGCTTAATCATTATGATGATGATATTGTGGCGCTTGAACAAAAGGCTGGGCGTGAACCACGTTGGCAATTGCCCCATGGTCACTTAAACTTTTTTGCGCCAAGACCAGTGCCTTTAACATCCAGTTAAATTGAAATAAGATCACCCCTGTTGTCTTTTTTAGCGTGAGGAAAACCCATGACCACCGCCCCAATGCTTGCTTTTGACCATCTTGCCATCACCAGCCATAAATTATCGTCAGGGATGGATTACATCAGACGGGTTTTCGGGGTTGAGATTCCATTAGGTGGCCAGCATCATTTTATGGGAACGCATAATGCGGTGATGGCCGTGGGTGATGGCATTTACATGGAAGTCATCGCCATTGACCCCAGTCTTCCTGTGCCGCCATATCCGCGGTGGTTTGGTCTTGGCAATGTTGCTTTTGAAGATCGCCTGAAGGATCAACCTTTATTGACTCATTATGTCTTACGCACACCTGATATTGAAGCCACGCTTGCTGCTCTGTCTCCTGAATTGCGCGAAAAATTAGGTCCTGTTCACGAAGCCTCACGTGGGGATCTAAGCTGGAAAATCACCATCCACGAATCTGGCTTGCCGCCAGAAGGCGGCTGTTTGCCGGCTTTGATTGAATGGAATGGCACGCCACCGCAATATGGAATGGCGTCACCAGGCCCACAATTTGATCGTCTGCATCTCTGTCATCCGGATTTGGAAGCATTGGCCGCAAACTTGACTCAGATGGGGGCGGGCGATTTGATGGCAAATGGCGTGATCTGTCTTGAAAAATCAGCCATGCAACTCAAGGCTGATTTCAACCATCGCGGCAAGGCGATCTTTATTTAACAATTATTCGGCTGATTTGTTTTGATCCGCGTAATGTCTCATCAGCAATTGGCAATTATTGGCCGTGTCTTTCAACAACCGATCATCTTTCATGTTGATGTAAGATGAAAACGCCAATGTGCCCAGCATCATTTGGCTATCAAACTTGGTGGGGTAGCATTGCTGATGGGCTTGGGTGATATGTTTTTGAACATGACCCGTTTCAATGGCATTTAGGGTTTTTTGGTCATCAATGGCTTCAAAATAACTGGTGGTAAAGCCAAAGCAATAGCCAAGGTCAATCACGATCTTAATGGCGGGAATACATGAATAAGTTTTGGCAAAACTGGCGGTTGGCGCGGTTAATACGGCGCCTAAAAGCAGGATGATTTTTAATGTCTTCACCGTAGGCCAACTTTATTCAAATTTAATGAATCTAATATCATATGTTATGGGGCGTTTCTATCGAATATCTATGACAAGGCGGTTAAATTTATGCCCTGTTGCTTTGACGCCATAATGTTGAACTGCCGATGCAAATCCCCAGCACTGCCATCAACATGCCCGAATATTGTAAAAGGCTGAGGTTTTCGCCAACAATCAGCCGTGCCGCGAGTAATGTTGTCAGCGGTTCGATGTTCATCATCAAAGCCACCAATGGCGCAGGGGCAATCCGCAACGCCAAAACCGACAGTAAAATTCCCAAAGCATAAAGAACAGAAGCCGCAACAATCGCCCCGAGGCCGATCATATTATCAGGCGGAGCGACCAAAGGCTGGCCTTGTTCTCGGGTCACTGCCAAGGCAATCACAGCCAGAGAAATGATCAACACATTGGCCCAAACAACCGTGCCGCTATCATGGCCATTACGGCTTGCCGCCGCACTCGACAATAAGAACCCGGCCATCCCTAAAGAGGCGATTAAGGCCAAGGTAATCCCGATAATATTGAGCGGCCCACCAATACCAACGCAGGATACAATGCCAATCAAGGCAATGGTAAAGCCAATGATTGTCAACAAAGGCGGCATTCGTTTGGTCTTCAGGCTATCAGCGATCAAGACAATGATTGGGTAAAGGTAGAGGATCGCAACAGCAAGCCCAGGTGATATAAACGCGACCGACCCCATATAGCCAAAGCCAACCATGGCAAGCGATATCCCCACAAGCATGGCATAGCGCCAGCCGCCCGACGCCAAGATGATGCGTTGCCCCATTGCAACACAAATCCCCACCATGATGAGGGCAGCGATAACGCCCCTTAATGCGATCAATTCAAGCGGAACCACGCCATGTTGATAAGAAAGGGCGGCAAAACTGGTGATGCCACCAAGAGAAATGCCGCTGGCTAAGGCTAAGAGAAGTCCTGAAAACATAAATATCAGCCGATCAAATCAATGAATATTGAGGTTTTAGCCCATGAAGGCGGCGGTCAAGATTGGCGAATAAATCCTGCTGATGGCTGTTCAACCAATCTTTATGATGGCGATAATCAGGCATCATTTCAGCAACTTTCCCCCAAAAACGCGATGAATGGTCATGGTGGATCAAATGCACCGCTTCATGCACCACAACATAATGTAAAGCCGCAGGCGGTGCCATGATTAATCGCCAATTAAAAGACAACCGTCTGGTGGTGGAACAACTCCCCCAGCGTGTTTTTTGATCTCGGATAGACAAGGGCACAGGGGCTTGCCCCAATTCCGGCAAAACATCATCAAGGGCGGTTTTGATCTGCTGGCGGGCTTGGGTTTTTAGCCAGTTTTCCAACAAGCGGGCAGGGCGCAACCGGCTATCCGCCGCCATATGGATGGTGATCTGGTCTGGCGTGGTGATAATCTTGCTGCGCCCCAAATGGTTTGGGTCACGGCAAAGAACAACAGGCGTTAATACCCCGCGATACCAGATGGCAGGCTGAGTATCCTCTAATTGTGCCATTGCCATGGCATCTTGGTCCAATTGCTTTTTAACCCAATCGAAATGTTGGGCAATAAACGCCTCTGCATCTTGGGTTTTTAATGATGCCGGTGCTGTGGCATGGACTTCACCATCGCGCACCCGCATGGTCAAGCGTTTGGCGTTTTGCCGCCGCTTTAAAACGACATGCAGCATATAACCTTGATGGGTCATGCTGAAGGCTTCGGTCATTTTTGGCGGGGCAGATAAGAATGAAAACATGGTTTAATATGACCGTATCACCCCCATGGGTCAACATGGGTCAACGATACATAGACTGGACAAAACCGTTTCAATCAGATGAAATAAAACCATGTTTACCCTTGATCCAAAATTGGAAGCGGACAGCATTCTTGCGGGCATTAGCGGTGAAGTTGAAATTCGCCTGATGCGAGATGGCCGCTATTTTTGGCTGTTGCTGATCCCCCAGCGCCCTGATCTTGTTGAATGGCATGAAATTGATGATGATATGGCCATCCACCTCACACGGTTGAGCCAATTTTTAGGTCAAGCGATTAAAACCGCCACATCTTGCGCCAAGATCAACACAGCCGCCATTGGCAATATGGTGCCGATGTTTCATTTGCATATTGTCGCCCGTTCGCCTGGTGATCCTGCTTGGCCGCGTCCTATTTGGGGGGAAGGGCAGCCCTCTGCTTTGCCGAAGGCGATCGAAGAATGGCGACTGGCTGTGGTGCGGGATGCTCTTTTACGGTTTCAAAAATCCCATATGCAGGGGTGATGACCGTGTTGGACGATAAAAAGCAAACCACGTTAAAACAATTGTTGGTCAAAGAGCGTGATGATCTGCTGGCATTAAGCCTTGAGCATAAAGATGATCGCGCCCCTGTTGAATTAGATCAACAATCGGTGGGGCGATTGTCGCGCATGGATGCCCTGCAATTGCAAAGCATGGCGGTTGCAAGGGAAGACCGCCGCCGCCACCGCCGTGATGTGATCGCGGCGGCACTGAAACGCTTGGATGATGATGACTATGGCTATTGCCTTGTTTGTGGGGAGGATATTCCCTATAAACGTCTGATGGCTGATCCTGCGGTGACACGCTGTATTGATTGTCAAAGTAATTAATTAACTTCATTTATTAATATATTGATTAATATGGATTTTATATGAATTCACTTTCCCGCATATGGGATATTCCCTTATTGCTTTTATTGTCTTTGATCTGGGCTTCCGCCTTCACCATGATCAAAATCGCTGTCCCCCTGACGGGGCCTGTTTTATTGGTTTTGATCCGATGCGGGATTGGGGCTGCGGTGATGTTGGTCTTGGTGGCATTAATGCGCGGGGCATCATGGCCAAAGACATGGCAACAATGGTTGGGGTTGATTGGCTTGGGGATTATTTCAACCGCTGTACCGTTTTATCTGATCTCCTTTGCGGAACAGAAAATTACATCCGCTATGACCGCTATTTTAATGACAACAGGGCCTTTGGTGGCAATTGTCTTGGCCCATTTTTTTACCGATGATGAAAAGATCAATCGCGGTAAAATGATAGGGATTGGGATTGGGCTTATCGCCGCGCTCTATTTATTAAAAGATGGGTTTACCGCTGTCGGCGGGGCAGGGATCTGGCATCCGCTGGCCGCCATGGGGGCGGCGACGTGCTATGCCATCGGCGGGTTAGGGGCGAAAAAACTGGTTGATGTTTCGGCCGAAGTCATTGCTGCCATGGTTTTGGTCTCATCAGCGGTGGTGATGCTGCCTTTTATTCCAGCAGTTGATATAAACCTTTCGATGATCACAACTGACGTCTGGTTGGCGCTGTTATGGTTGGGCGTCATGCCGTCTGGGCTGGCGTTTTACTTGCGCTATTTCTTGATCAAAAGGAATGGTTACGGGTTTGTATCCTATGTCGGGTATCTGATCCCTCTTTTTGCCATTGTTATTGGCATGGCCTTGCTGGATGAAGTCGTTACTTTTGATACAGTTCTGGCCATGATGGTGATTATCTTAGGCTTGTTCTTTACCCGTGCCGCCGATGATTTACCTTGGTCATTAACTGGCCGTTTAAGGCAAATTCGTAATCATATTGGTTAGAGAATTTATCTTTCATCTGCTGAATAAAAACATTAAGTTTCGGTATTATTTTTAAGCGTGTGTTTCTTGGAGTAAGTTTATGTCGGTAGCTGTTGAGCGGTCTCAATTATTGGATGCCATCCGTGGTGAGATCAATCGTGTTTTTATCGGGCGTCCTGAAGTTGTTGATTTGGCGCTGACGGCAGTTCTGGCTTCCGGCCATATCTTAATCGAAGATGCCCCGGGCAGTGGTAAAACGGCTTTATCAAGAGCATTGGCAACGTGCTTAGGATTGGATTTTCAGCGCATTCAATGCACCAATGATCTCCTGCCCGCTGATATCACAGGCATGTCTGTTTTTGATACAAAATCAAGCACATTCACCTTTCGTGAAGGCCCTGTCTTTACCCAAATGCTGTTGGCTGATGAATTGAACAGGGCACCATCCCGCACCCAATCGTCGCTTTTAGAAGCCATGGAAGAACGCCGCGTCACCATTGACCGAGAAACATATCAACTCCCCACCCCATTTTTGGTGGTGGCAACCCAAAACCCCCGTGAATTTATCGGCACTTTTGATCTGCCTGAATCGCAATTGGACCGGTTTGCGGTATCCATGGATGTTGGCCGGCCTGATAAGGCCATTCAAAAAACTATTTTGGCAGGGATGAAACAAGGTCATTCCCCTGATCACGTTAAGGTCATGGCATCGCCTGATGTGGTGATTGCCCTGCAAAAAGAAACCGCTGATTTGACAATTGATGATGCCATTCTTGGCTATGCGATTGATCTTGCCGATGCCATGGAAGCCGAAGGCCATGCGGGGCTCTCGGTGCGTTACCGCAATCAATTGATCCGTCTGTCGCAAGCCGCGGCCATGGTGGCAGGGCGTGATTTCGTGGCCCCTGAAGATGTGCAATCGGTATTCTATCCCAGTTTGCGTCACCGTATGACACGGCTGGATATCAGCCAAAGGCAAGCGGCGGTTGATCATATTCTCAGCACTGTTTCCCTTCCATAGCAAGCGTTCTGAACCATGCTTGCCGCCATCGCATCACGATTAAATTTGAAACCGCGCCAATTAACGTCATTACCAAAGCCGTCGTTGGCTGAACGCATCTCAAAGCGTTTTGCGCGGGATCAAAAGGTTTATCCGCAATCAATCACCATGCGAAAAGTCTTTGTATTGCCCCGGCGGCATGGCTTTATGGTGGCATTTTCCACCCTTGGGGTGTTTGCCATCGCGCTAAGAATCCAGAACAATTTGTTGTTGTTGATCGCATTGGCGTTATTCATTCTGTTTTTGATGTCTTTGGTGTGGTCAGGGCGCAATCTGGCAGGGCTCACTCTAAGTTTACAGCCTGATCAGCGTTTGGTGGCAGGGGTGACGCAAAACCTTAGCATTACCATCAAAAACAACCCACAGTTTGACCGCCCTAGGCATTTGCTGGCGGTGAAAAAGGGCAAAACATCTCAGCCGATTGACTTCAGCCTTGGGGTGGTAAGCGTCTCCATTCCTGTGAATATCGACAAACGCGGTAAAATGGCTTTGCCGCCCATATTAATTGAAAGTGAATTTCCTTTTGGGTTGGCCCGCTGTTGGTCTTGGGTTTCAGCAGGGGAGGTTTTGGTCGCGCCTACGCCAAAATCAGGCTATGCCAGCATCAGCCATGCCAACAAACGCCACGGCCAAGACCATGACGATGAGGAAGCCAGTGGTGCTGATAGTCTGGCGGATTATATCCCCGGCACGGCGCAAACCCGCATCCATTGGAAACGATTTGCCGCCACAGGTCGGTTATTGGTCAAGACAGGTGATCAGACCGGCGGCGATCGGTTGATCATCGATTATGCTTCGGTGCGATCTTTTGGCCATGAACAGGCGTTGCAAATGATGTGCGCGGCGGTGCTGGAAGCAGAACAGCAACAAGTGCCGTTCGTCATGCTTCTGCCCAATCAGGAAATATCCAGCCCAACAGGACGGGCAGGGGAGGCGTTAGATGCTCTCGCCCTTGCTTAAATTCTTGCCGTCCTCTTGGCATGGTTTCCAAGGCCAGATGTTTTTATGGCAATTGCCGTTGATCACGATCTTTGCCATCGACCCTGGGATTTATGTTGCGGCGTATTGGCTGGCGGGATATGGCTTGTTGGCCTTAAAACGCTGGTGGGTGAATACACCTGTGTTAATGGCATTGCTGGGCAGTTTATTTCTTGTTCAACCGCCGCCAAGCGCTGAGTTTTTCATTGGTATGCTGATGGTCATCCTCCCGATGGCATGGCGACCAGAAAAAGGGCAAGTGCTGTCGCCGGTGGGGTTGACGCCGACTATTTTTCTGGTGGGGTCGGTCTTTATTTTCCATATCCAGTTTTTCATTCTGTTGTTGATCTTCATCTGGCTTTTAGGCTTTTTGATGTGGTTTTCCATGACATTTGCGGGCTGGTCACTTAAGGATATCCGCATCCGTTGGGGGATGCTGGCGGCGGTTTCATTGGGTGGGTCGGGCCTTGTGGTGTTGATCTTTGCCCTTGTGCCAAAAATTGATACAGGCGCCATTCCATCCTTTGCCCGCTCAAGCGATCAGATCAAATTGACCGATCGGTTGTCAGCAGAAGGGTTTCGCAATCTGCTGGGTGATGACAGCGTGGCCTTCAGGGCCTTTCCATTGGATGAAATCCCTAAATTAACCCCATATTGGCGAGTGTTTACCCTTGATCAGCAAACGTCCGATGGCTGGCGTCGCGGGCAAAGACCAAAACGTCAATATGCCAATGTTGGTTTTCTGGATGCGTCTTATCGCCAGTTTGACCTGATGGCCGAAGGCCATGACATGACATGGTTGCCGATCCCTGGCTGGCCAGTCCCCGGGGTGAACCCGCAAAATCAAGTGACATTATATGCTGAGATCAGAAGCCCGCGGGGCACAATCCACCATGCTAAGGTTGCGGCCTATGACCATACATCTTCGGTAACCGCTGACCCAAGGGCATGGCGCGGCACCACCTTATTATCCGATGAAGGCCAGATCGGCCCATGGGCACGACAGCAACGGTCAAGATTTGCCAGCGATCAAGATTTCGCACGTTTCCTGATGGCGCGGTTCCAACGTGATTTCACCTATTCCACCACCACGTCATATGACGCTGGGTCTTCAACAGTTGCCCTTGATCAATTTTTCTTTGAAGGGTTAAGCGGTTATTGTTCCTTTTTCGCGCAATCCATGGCGACAGCATTACGCGCGGTGGGTATCCCAGCACAGGTGGTAACAGGCTATATGGGCGGTGATTGGAATGACTTTGGCGGTTATTGGATGATCCGCAATAATATGGCCCATGCGTGGGTGGAAGCCTATTTCAGCGATGAAGGCTGGGTGCGATTTGACCCAACATTACTGGTGGCGCCTGGAATTGGGGGCAGTTTCTCAACCAATACGCTTGCCCAAGGTCAATCGATGCCAAGCAATGCGGAACAAGGGGATATGCCCAATATCTTTGTCCGTGCGTCAATGTGGGTGGATTCCCTGAACACCAATATCACACGCTCGATCATGCAATTTGGCGGCCAGTCTAACCGTAGTTTCAAAAGCCGTATTCAAGGCATGGATTTTGAAACTTTAATCTGGATTCTAGGGGGCATGATGGTCTCAATCCTGTTGGTGACAGCAGGTACAACAGTGGTCCGCCGCATGGGGATTATTGGCGGCCATCCCGGGTTGCGTCTTGAACAACAATTTGTCCAAATCCTAGAGCAAGCCATGCCGCAATCTGCCCCCCGCCACCATAGCGAAGGTATGATCGCTTACGCAAAACGCCTAGGCGCGCATTCTGGATTTGCTGAAGAGTTTCAGTCCATGGCTTTACGGATATCGAGAGCGCGATTTGGTGGTGTTCTGATCAGTCGTAAAGAAACCCAAGATATAATGGCGGCATTGTCAGATTTGAAGAAATCGTTAAAAGGCAAACAGCCTTAAGCGTTTTTGTAATAATCTAACAGCCCTTGAGGGTATTCAGATGCATCCCCAAGTTTTTTCAAGATTTGGGTTGTTTTTCGCTTTTGTCCTGCGGTTTTAGCCGCCATCAAATCATCATGGACGGCAACGGTGTTGGCCGATAATGGCACAGGTGAGAACACGGTGGTTTTTTTGGATTTACCGCGCACGGCGATCTGATCAATGGCGATTAAATCAGGATGCGCGCTTTGTTCTGCCGTGGTATCGGCAATAGTGATGGGCAGGCTTGTGTTCTTGCCAAAAGGCTCCAGCCGTGCAGCAAGATTCACAATATCGCCAATGCAGGAATAATTAAACCGGAATTGAGAGCCAAGATTGCCAACAACCGCGTCGCCGGTGGCAATGCCAATCCCGATCTGGATATCAACATCCACCCCATCCGTTTTGGGCCAGCGATCCCCCATCATGTCTTTTAATTCTTGGTTTAAATCAGGCAACATGGCTTCGAGAGCAATCGCGGCATCCACCGCGCGCTTGGCATGGTCTTCCTGTGCCATAGGGGCATTCCAAAACGCCATCAAAGCATCACCGATATATTTATCCAGCGTTCCGCCATGGTCCAAAATAATCGCTGTGGCTTTATCCATGATATGGTTGACGATATGGGTCAGGGTTTCAGGCGTATCTGCCAAGGCTTCGGATAGGGTGGTGAAGCCCCTAACATCCATGAACATCACCGAAATTTCAGTCTTTTGCCCATCCAGTGCAGGCCCTGAACCACTGGCATCAATACGGCGAACCATTTCAGGGGAAAGATATTGGTTAAAGGCGGTACGCAATTTGCGGCGGCGGTATTCTTCATAAATAGCCCGCAAAGTTAGCGTCAGGATCGCCACCAATACAACCGACCCCACCACTAAAAAGACATTGCCTAAATAGCCTTGATTGATAAAGGCTTGGATAAACCCATAAACACTGCCCATGGCGGCAGTCACCAAAATGGCAAACCCCAAGGCCAGCGGCAGTTTCACCATCAAGACCGATACTACGATTGAGGCTATGATCGTTCCCACCACTTCTATGGTCTCAACAATATGCCCTGATTGGATATGCCGTTCAGACAGAATTTGATGCAAAATCTGAAGATGGATGTAAGGCCCGGGCAAAGAAGCTTCCAATGCGGTGGCGTGAATATCTTTCAGCCCTGATGCCGTGCTGCCAATAATGATAAAACTATTGTTGATTTCTTCTGCCCATCCAGCGCCATCATTATTGGTCATGATCGTATGGGCTGAGATAGTGGTGAAGCGTTCGCTGTACCCATGATGCAGGGTTATTTGCGCTTCATCATCTGCTGTGGCAATAATGCGCCCTGTTTTGACCTTGGTGGTGACTTCACCTGTATCACCGGCCAATTTAGCAACATGGCTCCGTGCGCCTTGCCCAACCCGCAGCATTTCAAGGGCAAAAGAGGGGATCAATTTGCCATCAACTTGCGCCATTAATGGCACTTTGCGGATAAAATTATCACGTTCCAACGACAGGCTGACGAACCCCGCCCCGGGTGAGGTTTGAAGTTGTGGGATGGGTGATTTAACCCCGGGGACGGTGATCAGGTTTTGGTTTTGCTGGCCGATTTGCGCAATGCCAACAGGGGCAAAGATTTGTTCAGGAACAGAGACCGGCATTAAATTGGTGGCCATCACCGTTGGTGCTTTTTGCAAGGATTGCCCCAAAATTGCGTCACCATCAGGCACCAGCCCTTCAAAACGGGCGGCAGGCTGGCCAGTGAAACGTGAAATATTCCGCGGCGTAAAACGGTCTTCTTCCGTCATCAAAATATCAAGGCCGATGGAAAGCGGGGCTGCGGCATTGATGCGATCGATCAGTTCAGCGGTGATCGATCGTGGCCATGGCCATTGCCCGATATTTTCCAAACTCTTTTCATCAATATCAACCAGCACCATCATCTTTGCCAGATCGTCATCACCTTCAAAAGGAGAGACTTTGGTAAAGAAATCTAGGGAATTGTCTTTATTGGCTGACCTCAATTGGCCAATATCTAAATAAGCCGCCGCACCTATGCCAAAAGACAGCAGAACAGCAAAGATCATCAAAAGACGTTGGAATTGTTGTGGCGTCATTGTTTCTACCTGAACGCATCACCGGCTGAGAAGATCGGCAGATAAAGGGCCACAACCATAACCCCGATCATCGCCCCGACAAATACGATCATCAACGGTTCGATAATGGCGGAAAGGCCTTCGACCACCGCGTCAAATTCTTCTTC
>WTHX01000050.1:0-9318 GCA_011522975.1 Alphaproteobacteria bacterium
ATGAATCAACACCTGCTCGTGGTGCTCAGCTTGCTGAACGTCTGATCCAGCAGGATGGCGTTGAATATATGCTTGGCCCATATTCTTCAGGGATGACAAAGGCGATTGCGCCTGTTTCTGAAAAGTTTGGCGTGCCAATGGTTGAAGCCGAAGGTGCTTCACGTTCATTGTTCACACAAGGCTACAAGTATCTGTTTGCTGTGTTGTCAACATCTGAGCAGTACCTTTCAACAACAATTGAATTGGCTGCCCAAACATCTGACAACCCATCAAGCCTGAAAGTGGCGATGGCATTTGAAAACGATCCGTTCTCACTTGACGTGCGTGAAGGTGTTGTCGATGCTGTTAAAAAGCATGGCATGAAGATTGTTATTGATGACAAACTGCCGGCTGACCTTTCAGACATGTCAGCAACTTTGACAAAAGTTAAGGCGATCCGTCCTGACGTGTTGATCGTATCTGGTCACTCAAAAGGCGCGGCAACTGCTGCCCGTCAGCTTGAAGAAATGAAAGTTGATGTGCCGATCATTGGTATGACCCATTGTGAAGCTGCTAAGATTCAGGAAAAGTTCCCGAAATCTGCAAAAGGTATCATGTGTGCAACCCAGTGGGTTGAAACCATTCCAAAGAGCGATGCTCTGTTTGGTTCAGCCGCTGATTGGAACGCAGGCTTCAAAAAAGCATATCCTTCATACACATCAGTGCCATATCAGTCAGCACAGGCATCAGCCGCTGTTCTGGTTTGGGCGAAGGCATTTGAAGCCGCCAACAGCTTTGACAAAGACAAAGTTCGTGATGCGATTTCAGCCGTTGAAATGGAAACATTCTATGGTGACATCAAGTTCTCTGCCGCAGGTAACAACATTGCAAAGCCAATGTTCATGCGTCAGATTGATGCCGATGGTAACTACAACCTTGTTGTAACTGCCAAGGACATGGAATTCCCACGGAAGCCTGGCTACTAATACCTCAATAGAAAGGGAGGGCTCATGCCCTCTCTTTTTTAACGTCTTTCTATTATTCAATAATTCTAATTAATTTTAACCAAACCCGAGGATATTATGCTCGATAACCTGCAATTACTATTTGTATGGGCACCGGTGATGAACATCCAGATGATTTTGGATGGCGTCTTTGTGGGCGCTGTGTTTGCGCTTAGTGCTTATGGTCTTGCGCTGGTTTGGGGGGTGATGAATGTTAAAAACTTGGCGCAGGGTGACTTTGTCATCATGGGCGGTTATATCGCATTTGCCCTCTACCATCCGCTTCATTCTTCTGGGATGCCGCCATGGCTGATCATCCCTATTGTTTTGGTCATTGTGATGGTTTCCATGTTCTTCTTTGGGACAGTGGTTTACCGTTTGATCATCAAACGGGTGATTGACCAAGATATGTTTACATCGCTTTTGGCGACATTTGGTCTGTCTTTGTTGCTTCAGCAGGTGATGAACCTGATCTGGGGTCCAGAAGTGCAGATTATTGACTCTGAATTGCCTATTCTGACCGCCTTTGACAGTTTCGTGACCATTCCAGTCGTTAAGATTCTATCACTTATCATGGCGTCTGCTTTGGCGGTGGCTGTGGTTGTCTTCATGAAGACTTCACGCACAGGTCAAGCGATCCGGGCAACGGCCCAAGACCCGCGTGCCGCGCGTGTACTGGGCATTGATACGGACCGGGTATATTCGTTCACCTTCTCACTGAATGCGGCGATTTGTGGCGCAGCAGGTGTGTTGGTGGCGATGATCTGGGTCATCCAGCCGTTCTACGGCATTGTTTATTCCGTGCGTTCATTCGCGATTGTGACCGCAGCAGGTTTGGGTAATCTTCCTGCTGTGATCGGCACAGGCTTTGGTCTGGGTCTGATTGAACAATATACAGGCATCATTATGGGGGCTGAATATCAAGTGGCCGCCGCGGTTGTGATGCTCCTCGGTGTTTTGATTTGGCGTCAAATTCAGATGCGTCGCCATAGACAGGTGGTACGATAATGTCTTCGAGAACAATTATGCTTTATGTGGCGATTCTAATCGCTGCGATTTTCGGCCCTATTTTATTCCCAAGTTATGTTCAGCAAATGGCTGTTCTGTGGGTGATGGTCCTGATGGCGTCCACTTGGGATACATTAGGCGGGCAAACTGGTTATAACTCATTGGGGAACATTACGTTCTTTGGGGCAGGGATGTATATTTCAGCCGTGATCCAAATTTCTATGTTCTATGATGTTGCTGAATACACCTCTGCTTATGGTGCGATTAAGCCTGTCTTTACTGAAAGCCAGTATTACACAGGTCTTTATCTTGGCATCATTGGCGCGGGGTTAGGTTCTGTCCTATTGTCGCTGTTCTTTGGGACATTCATGTTCGGGCTACGGGGGCCATATTTTGCCATTGGTACATTGGGTCTGGCGGTTGCCGCAGGGCAGTTGACCGGCACATTTGATTATGTCGGTGGTGGTTCAGGTATCTCGATGCCGTTCTTCCCTGGTGATATTGAGTTTAGATCTCTGTTTTTCTATGCGTTCTGCTTTGGCCTTGCCGCTGTCGCGCATTTCGTTCTGAGATGGATGTATTCAACACAGTTTGGCCTCGCTATTAACGCCATTCGTGATGATGAAGACAAAGCCGAAGCCATGGGCATTCCAACCTTGCTGCACAAGCAGATCGGTTGGGCCATTGCCGCATTCTTTATGGGATGTGTTGGGGCTGTCTTTGGCAATATGGTTGGCTTTATTGAACCTGTTGAAGTGGCTTTCCCAACCGCGACCTTTGGTATCTTTATGGTGGCGATGGCGCTCTTGGGCGGTAAGGGCACGCTTTGGGGTCCTGTTATTGGGGCGGTCTTGTTCCATGTCATTAAAGAAACAACATGGACCGTATTGCTCGGCTGGCAGTGGGTTGCCCTTGGGTTGATCCTGATCGTCAATATTGTTTATTTCCAAGAAGGGTTGATGGGCTGGCTTCAGCGTAAATACCCTGAATTCTTTGGTATCGTGGTGGACACGTCTTCACGCGAAGAAAAAGCGGAGTCTTAATCCATGTCTAATATTATTGAAGTATCAGGGGTTTCTAAATCCTACGGTGGTGTTAAAGCCAATGTCGATATCTCGATGACCGTAAAAGAAGGTTCTATCACGGGGATTATCGGCCCTAATGGGTGCGGTAAGACCACCTTGTTTAACTCGATTGTTGGCTATCATCCAATTGATGAAGGTTCAATTAAGTTCGATGGCAAGGAAATCTCAACTTTGCGTGTTGGTGATATTGCCCGTCTTGGTTTGCTTCGGACATTCCAGCAGACCCGAATTTACGGCAAAATGAACTGTGTCGATAACATGCTCATTTCAGTGTCGCACCGTAAAGGGTCGAACAATAAGATTTTTGGCGCCCGTACAGGGGAAGTCAAAGATCGTGCTGAACATTTGCTTGAATTTGTCGGTTTATATTCCAAGCGTAATTTGATTTCAGGTGACCTTTCTTTCGGTCAGCAGAAATTGCTGGAATTTGCCATGGCATTGATGAACGAACCAAAAGTGTTGTTGCTCGATGAGCCGACAGCAGGGATCAACCCAACGTTGATCAATGGTTTGATTGATCGCCTGAAGCGCGCCAATGAAGAACTGGGCATTACGCTTTGTGTGATTGAACATAACATGCGGGTGATCATGAATCTGGCTGAACATATTTATTGTTTGTCGAATGGTAAGATGCTTGCCGATGGTAAGCCTGAAGACCTACAGAACGATCAACGCGTTATCGATGCATATCTGGGAGGCCACTAATGGCTGAGACAAAAAAGAAAGCTGCAAAGAAGAAAGCTGAATCAAAATCTGCAACCAAAGCGTCTGCCACCAAGACCAAAGCCGCGGTAAAAACTGCTGCTAAAAAAGCGTCGAAGAAAGCCGCTAAAAAGGCTGCAGCGGCAAAGACCAAAACGGCCGTTAAAGCGGCGGTAAAGAAAGCGTCTAAAAAGGCGGCCAAGAAAGCGGCTAAAAAACCTGCTGCCAAGAAAGCCAAAAAGGCTGAAAATAAGAAAATCAGCGGCTATGGCATGGGTAAAGTTGATGTGGTCATGTCGGTTGATCAGGTGGGTAAAGAAGCCGCCAAAATCGCCGCTGAAGGCCCGTCAATCAAGGCGCTGGATAAACTGGCCAATAATGATGCGTTCCTGACCATTGATGATCTTTGTGCAGGCTACGGCAAAATGCAGATTTTGCATGATTTCACCCTTAAAGTCGGCAAAGGCCAATCGCTTTGTCTGATCGGTCCTAACGGGGCGGGTAAATCAACGGTTTTGCACTCAATCTTTGGCTTTACCAATATCTTCTCTGGTAAGATTTCTGTTGGCGGCAAAGATGTAACCGCATTGACGCCATCACAAAAACTGGCCAATGCAGGGATTGCATATATCCTACAGGATAAATCTGTCTTCCCTGGCATGACGGTTGAAGAAAACCTGCTGATGGGCGGTTTTTTGAAGAATAAGCCTTTGGAAGCCAAAGCCGCTGCTGAAATGGTGTTTGATAAATACTCACGCCTTGCTGAACGTCGCGATAAACCTGCTGGCGTTTTGTCAGGGGGTGAGCGTCGTTTGCTGGAGATTTCTCGCGCCTTGGTGATGGAACCTGAAGTATTGCTAGTGGATGAACCATCTATTGGTCTTGAGCCGCGGTTTATCGATATGGTGTTTGAAATTCTTTATGACCTTCAGCACCGTGACGGCAAAACCATTGTTATGGTTGAACAGAACGCCAAAAAAGGGCTTGAGTTTGCTGATATCGGCTATGTGCTTGTTTCAGGTGAAACCGCATTGGCTGATGAAGGCGATAAACTCTTGAAGAACCCTGAAGTTGGCCGCTTGTTCCTAGGTGGTTAATAACCAGCGAATTAAAAAAACATATCGGCGAGACTAAGCAGAATACCGCCCATAAGCGCATAGCCAAAGGCTGTGATCATATTGGCACCCATGGCTAGGTCTCGCCCCGATACCCTGTATAATGTTGAACAGGTGATCACTGACAAGGATGCGATAGAACTCATCGTGCCTGTCGCCCAGCCCAATAAATGGGCCTGCATCAATAAAAATGGTGCCGCATCTGACCCCGCCCCACTGAATAATGACAATAAAACCGTGCTGCTGATGACAGGGTGAATGCCCACAACAGAGGCCAGCATCATGGCAACAGGTGTTATGGTAAGGGCAATATAAGCCGGGAAAGTATCAGCAGAAATCCATGTCAGAATGGTGGCGATACCATCTGTTCGTGTGACCAAAAACCCTAAAATCATAGCGCTGCTGATGACGACAATATCATCTGAAATGCCTTTTAAAGATACAGTGGTCAAATTGATGATGGTTTTGATGTTTTGCGGTTGCCGCCAGAATTGCAACAACACCAACAATGGCATGGTGGCGACAACGGCGGATAAAGCCGTGAAATTAAAGATTAACGCAACCGCAAGGACAGACGCCAAAACCACCAATAATCGAATGGCGACAGGTTGAAGACAGTTTAATGATGCCATCAATATTTTTAAATTCAGCCCTTTGGTGAAAATAGGCAATGTCACGCCATTAAACAATAAGGCCATGATGACGCCAACAGCAATCGCCCACCAAGACGCGGCAGGTTCGATATAACTTTGGCCAATGGCAAAGGCGACAAAGAATGGTGACCAGACGGCAGATGCGTTCATCCCCCGTAATGCCGCCATGGCAGCGATTTGCCGCCGTTCTTTCGAACTTGATGGGGGCAGGGCGGCGGATAACATGGCGAAAGTGCCGGTGTTGATTACCCCGCCAAAGGCATGACCGGCTATTTGCAACCCTGCGGATGAATGTTCAGGCGGCAGAGCGGCCAAGCGTTCTTGGGTTTTGACCACGGATGGCATGGTGCTGGCGGTTGATTTGGCCAAAATCATGGTTGGCACCAACCCTGCAAAAATCAGAACAAATCGCCCGGCATCAAAAATCACGTCTTGGGATATTTCATGGATGGTTAAAACGCCAATAAGCCCCAGAAAGCCAATGATGATGACAGACCCAGGTTTGATCAAAGGCAGGGTGATCAGAAGATAGATAAGGTATAAAACTACGGCTGAATTGGACAGTGATGTCACCGCTTCACCAAAGATGATTTGAACCAGCGCTGCCAGCCATGCCATGAGCAATAAAATCATTCTCAGGTTTTGGAAGATTGCCATTATCGATCCATCAAAATCATGACAATGGAAATCGCCAATAGAATAATTGCTAAGGCTTCGGTCTTATTGGTTTTTTCGCGGAAATATAAAA
This sequence comes from Alphaproteobacteria bacterium, assembly GCA_011522975.1. Lineage (GTDB taxonomy): Bacteria > Pseudomonadota > Alphaproteobacteria > Puniceispirillales > UBA1172 > JAGWAQ01. The sequence goes on from WTHX01000050.1 coordinate 6,295, forward strand.
TCGAAATGGCCAAGGTAATCAGCAATTCGATCTGGCCAAGAGCGCGAACAGGCGCGACAGCATAAAGGGTAAAGGCGGTGAACCAGCCTGCGGTGGCCAAAGCCCCAAAAAGACCTGCGCTTAATGATTTGCGCCAATGGACAAAACTGGCGATCAATTCACCGCGGGCGGCAAAAACCATCCATAAACCCATGGCAAAGGTCTGAAGCGTTACAGCCATACCGCCGGTATAGAATGAGTTTAACGCCCAATCACCGCCATCCAAAGCCAGCACAGCGGCTTTAAAGAAGACCGTTGATAATCCCAAAAACGCCCCTGAAAGAAGCCCTGTGAGCGTCTGGCTGGATAACATCGCCCTTTTCATATCCGGCGCGGTCATTTGGGCTTTCGCCAATGACAGCATCACCACCGCGATCACCCCAAGGATAATGGCGGAAAGGGTGAAGATACTGGCAACCACCCCAAGGATGATGGCTTCAAAGATCGCGGCTTGCAGGACTTCTGTTTTTGAAAACGCGGTGCCAGCCGCAAAAGAACGATGAGAAAATAATTTGATGAGTAAAATCGTAAAAAGGATTTGCATCAGGCTGGCAAGGCTGACCCAAAACCAAAACATCAGCGTTGTATGGGGCAGGATGACGCCGCTGAACTGTTGGTACGAAAAGACTAACAACCACGAAAAGGGTAGGGCGTAAGAAAATCGAATATAACTGGCGCCGGTATCACCCAATATTGGCTTCATCTTCTTTTGGGTGGCGCTTCGGAATGTTTGCGCGACAGCGGCAAAAATGGTGACCCATATCCAAAGATCAAAGCCTAAAAATGTGTATGCGATAATTGGGGTCATGATGACGTCTTGAAATACGATTTGCTAAAAAACTAGCATAACCCGATCATGACTTATTGGTCATCTTTATAATGCACGCATATTGCTGGGCCCAGTAATGGGTGCAAATCATCTTGGCGGTTTCAACCGGAATGGCGGAACTGACAACACGGAAAACATTCTTGCCAGAAGCCAGCCGTGCGGTTGTGATTTGCAAGGAAACGTCTACTTCCTGCGGCATTTCTTTTAATAAGATATTCAGCCCGTTTTCAGCATTTTTAATGGTTGAATAAGACGCCAATTGAACTTGGGTTAAGCCAACCTCTTCAGGAGCAAGGGTTGGTTTGGTGGCTATGATATCCCCATCTTGCGCCGCCAGATTAAGAGGCAGTGCCGGTTTTTGCGGCGGCGCGGTCAGCGTTTCGGTCAATTGCGTATCAACCGTATCATCGCGGGCGGTTGCAGTTTGCCCTTGTGACGAGCCTGATGCTGTTTTTTGGCCATTGGATGATTTCTGTTTTTCGGTTTCAACCACTTGGTCTTTAAGCATTTGTTCGGCAATCTCTGCCTTGGCTTCAGCCATTTTGAGCGCTTTATCTTGAGCGGTCACCTGGCTTTCCAATTGTTTCAACATTTGCTGCAGTTTAATATTTTCCTGCAACAATTTATTGGTTTGGTCTTCTGACAGCAGTGATGGCGTCGCGCTATTGGGGTTTTCGGCTTTAACGCCAATGAAAAGATCAGGCCGGACTTTAACGATGGCTTTATCGGCATTGTCAAAAAGCCCTGTGCAGAAGGATGCAACGTAATCTTTTAACTTATCTTTATCTTGCAATTTATCAGGGCCATCTTGAACGGCATTGGCGGTGAACAGATCAATCATCCATGCTGAATATTCGGTGATAATGCCGTCAATATCGGCATTGCTGGGTTCGGCATTGGTTGCATTGGTGATGGTGCTGCGTAACATTGCGCCGGCAAAGAAACGGCGTTCACGCCACAATTCGCCTTGGGTTTTTTCCAACAGGCCTGAATATTCCATCAACCGTGCGTATGACGCGCAAATGGCGGCTTGTTCCTGCAATAGGCTGTTATCATTCGATTGCTGGGCAGTGCTGGCTTTTGGTGCAGATGGGCTGGCCGGTGTTTCCGCAACGGTTTGTGCCAAAACACCATTGGGCAAGATCAATAACAACAAAAAAGTAACAAAACGAACCATAACCAAACTTTAGGCTTTATTAATATTATCTGCAAATCACTTTTATGAGATTATGCTTATGTATCAGATGATCTTATGAATTTCCATCTTGGCGGTTAAGGTTATTGGCTTCACTCGCCGCCCTGATGACCGCCATGGCTTTATTGACGGTTTCTTGGAATTCCATTTCAGGGACGCTGTCATAAACAATGCCCGCGCCCGCCTGAATATGCATAACATTATCTTTGACAATTGCCGTTCTAAGAACAATACACGTGTCCATATCGCCATCGGCTGAGATATAGCCTGCCGCGCCGGCATAAGGCCCCCGCTGAGATGGCTCTAACTCATCAATGATTTCCATCGCCCTAATTTTAGGCGCACCAGAAACCGTACCAGCAGGGAAACCTGCCTTTAATGCGTCAACGGTATCAAGCCCGTCACGGATGTCACCTTGGACTTCGGAGGCGATATGCATCACATGGCTGTAGCGTTCAATGGCAAAACTATCCACCAGCCGCACCGTACCCGGCTTTGAAACGCGGCCTGTATCATTACGCCCCAGGTCAAGCAGCATCAAATGTTCTGCCCGCTCTTTGACGTCAGCAATCAATTCATCGGCAAGGGCGGCGTCTTCTTCAGGGGTTTGCCCCCGAGGGCGCGTGCCAGCAATTGGGCGGATGGTAACTTTTTCATCGCGCAGGCGCACCAGAATTTCAGGGCTTGATCCCACCAACGCCATATCCCCCATATTGAAATAAATCAGAAAAGGGGAAGGGTTAAGGCGTCTTAAGGCACGATAAAGACTAATGGCGGGAAGATTGAATGGGATTGAAAACCGCTGGGATAAAACAACCTGAAAAATATCACCTGCTTTGATGTATTCAACGGCACGATCAACCATTTCAAGGAATTTGGATTTCTCCATATTCGATTGATATTCAGGCAAAGGCCCTGTGACATTAACCTTTTCTTCTGCCTTAAGCGGGGTGTTTAAGGT
>WTHX01000050.1:9418-17508 GCA_011522975.1 Alphaproteobacteria bacterium
GCAAAGGCCCTGTGACATTAACCTTTTCTTCTGCCTTAAGCGGGGTGTTTAAGGTCTGGACAGTTTTTGCCAATCGCTTTTCGGCTTCATCCCATGCGTCTTCAGGTGATAAGCCATCGGATTTACGAATAGGGGTGCAGATCAGCATTTGATCTTTCAAGCGATCAAAAATCACCACAATTGTGGGCCGCATCAAACGAGAGGTATCAACATCAATCAATTGCGGGTTAGAGATCGGGATTTGATCCATATGTTTGACCATTTCATAGCCAAAATAACCAAAGACACCAGCCGCCATCGCTGGCAGGTCCTCAGGCACGTCAACACGGCTGTCTTCGATCAATTGTCGCAGGGATTGGAAAGGGTCATCATCGGCATTATCAATGACATCGCCATTGGGATGGGCGCGCCATGCTTTTTCTTGGTCACAGGACCAGATCAGATCAGGTTCAATGGCAATGACAGAAAACCGGCCTCGGACATTGCCGCCTTCTACGGATTCAAGCAGGCAAGAATAAGGCTTTTCCGCGCCCAATTTGATCATCGCTGAAACAGGCGTTTCAAGATCAGCAACCAATTGCGTATAGGCCACCGTGCCCGTTGAACTGGCGGCTAAAATTGGTGCAATTTCATCACGGGAAGGGGTGACTCGCATTAATTTGTCTGTCCCACCAGTAAAGTTTGCACCGCGCCTGCATTGATCGATACATCATGGGTTTCGATCAGGCCATTGGCCAGAATGCCTTCTAATGACGTGGCGACATTGGATGAAAGTGTTTCCTGCAAGCGTTCTGTTTCGGCCACAAGGGCTTCGCCTTCGGCCGATTGAACAGCGGTGACGGTCATGATGATCATGGCGTCACCTGTTTCAACAAAACCTTTGGCGTTATCAGCAAGGTCAAAGGCTTGGCCAGCAATCAGGCGGGCGGCTTCATGATCAAAACTGACACCATCACGGCGCATGGCAGGGCTTGTCTCAACTGTTAAGCCCTCGGCCTTAGCAACATCAGCAAGGCTGTTTTGATCGGCGATCATAGCCTCGGCTTGGGTGCGGGCGACTTCAATAGCCATTTCGCGGCGCATATCAGCAATCACACGATCTTTGATATCAGCCAAGGGGCGGGTTGCGCTTGGGTCTTCGCGGCTGACTTCGATCACATAAAACGTATCGGCGTTGGTTTCTTCCACCAAACCTGTTTCGCCGATATTGGCCGTCCAGACAGACTGGCGGAATTTTGTATCGCCTGCGATCCCATCAATAGCATTGCCATCAATATCTAGGCCACTGCGATCCATACCGTTGATTTGCAGCAATTCAGCGCCAGTTTCAGCGGCTGTCTCTGCAAGAGTAGACCCGCTGGCCAGCGCATCTTCCACTTCGGCGATACGCTGATAGACCAGATCAATGGCGCGATCACGTTGCAAGTCCTCACGGATGCGATCACGGACATTTTCAAATGTGGTGACATCAGCCGGGGTGATGTCTTCGATCAGCAACACATGCTGACCAAGAGGGGTTTCAACCGGGCCAATGGTCTGACCTTCGGTGGCTGAGAAAGCAGCATCGGCCAATTCATCCGATAAATCATCACGACTCAATGCCCCTAAGGATGTATCGGCATCATTCAGCCCCAGAATATCACTGGCAACAGCGCCGAAATCTTCACCGCTATTGATGCGGCTGACGGCTTGATTGGCCTGATCCGCATCAGCAAAGATCATCTGGCGGATGCTACGGCGTTCAGGGGTTTGATAAAGATCAATCTGATCATCATAGGCCTGACGCAAATCTGCATCGGCCACGTCAATGTCTGCCGCCAGTGTTTCAGGCGAAAGCACCAGCGCTGTTACGGCGCGTAAATCAGGGCTGTTATAGGTTTCGCTATTATCCGCATACCATGCGTCCAGATCAGCATTGCTGGGCTGAGGTTGAGCGTCCACATCAACCGCGATGGTGACATAATCGATCACCCGACGTTCCAGCCGCCATTCAGCCACAGCCTTTGACAGGCTTTCAGGATAGGTCACACCTGGCAATAACGCGCTGAAAATTTGCCCGCTGTTCAGGTCATTGCGAATGTAATTAAGATAACCTTCTTCAGTCAGGCCAGACCGTGCCAAAGCATCTTGGAAGCGTAGCAGGTTAAAGCGTCCTGTTTCATCCCTGAAAGCAGGTTCCCCCGCGATATGGGCTTTTTCCATCTCTCTTGTGACGGTCAGCCCCATGCGATCGGCTTCGGCGGAGAAGACCGCACGGCGGGCAAGACCAGCCAAAACATCACCCAACAGACCTTGGGCGATGGCTTCGGTATTATTGGCCCTTGGCAAATAGGCACGGCGAGCGCGATCAAATTCTTGGGCGGCTTCTAAGGCTGTGATTTCATGATCACCTGCTTTGACCGCGGCATCATTTGACCCAACATTGCGGAACACATCATCGATCCCCCACATGGCAAAACCAATCGCCAATGTAATAAGGAAAATTTTCATTGGTGCTGATTTAGCACCTTCACGCATTGATCTAAGCATAGGTCAAACTCTTGTGGTCTGTTTAAGGTTATTTCAAAAAGGTTATATTGGTTTCAATTGACTAGCATGACTAAGTTTTGAAGTCACGCATAAGCGTTGAAAATCATGCTGAATTCTTTGTTTTTTTGTATTAAGAATAGTCATATTAAGACATTGAAAACCAGTCTTTGGAGGATGGCGTGATTATTGCTGGCAATTGGAAGATGAATATGGATCGTGCTTCGGCCCAAAAATTGGCAGAAGACCTTTCGGGGCAAGCGGCATCGATGAACAATAATGCCCAGATGATCGTGTTTCCGCCTGCAATATTGATTGATACCGTGGTTGCGTCTCGATTGAACGAAAACCTGCAAATTGGCGGTCAAGATTGTCATGCGCAACCATCAGGCGCGCATACAGGCGATATTTCGGCCTCTATGCTGGTTGATGCAGGATGCGGCTGGGTGCTGGCAGGGCATTCTGAACGACGCACCGACCATCATGAAAGCAATCAAGATGTTGCTGCTAAAGCCAGCGCCGCCATTGATGCTGGGCTTTCGGTGATAATCTGTGTTGGGGAGACTCTGGAAGAACGCATGGCAGGCAAGGCCAACGATATTGTTGCAGAACAAATCGAAGGCTCATTACCGGCTGATCTGCCTCATGATCGCTTTGCCCTTGCTTATGAACCTGTGTGGGCGATTGGAACAGGGCAGGTGGCCAGCCCTGAAGATGTTGATGCCATGCATAATCATATCAGAGACGTGCTTGTCGCTCGCCATCCCAATTATGCCAAAGTCGATATTCTTTATGGGGGTTCGGTGAAACCTGATAATGCGGCGGCGCTTTTGGCGCTATCGAATGTCGGCGGGGCGTTGGTTGGCGGTGCCAGCCTTAAAGCGGATGACTTTATCGCGATTGCGCAATCAACATGATTAAGCCAATATCATCCCCTGAAATCATCTCAACCCTAATCATGTAATTATTGCTGGCATTTTCATGCTGATTTGTCTATAAACCCCCAATAAATTAAACTTCGGGTAATTGGAAAAGACCGATGATCACAGTTATTCTGACCATACATATTATCATTGCTGTTGCCTTGGTGGGCACGATCTTGCTGCAAAGAAGTGAGGGCGGTGGTCTTGGTATTGGCGGCGGTGGTGGTCAAGGCGGCGGCTTTATGACGGCCCGCGGCACAGCCAATTTGCTAACCCGTACAACCGCGCTTTTGGCGGCGGCGTTTTTTGCCACCTCGATTATTCTTGCGATTCTTGCGGGCAATGGTTCATCTTCTTCATCTGTCGTGGATGAAGTGCTTGAAGAAACCAGTAAAGTCCCTGCAATTCCAAGCGTTCCAACCGATCAATAAAATAATTTAAATTCCATCTCCCAAGGATGGAATTATTCTGATATACAATCTTTCCATGCCTCGTTTTATTTTTATTACTGGTGGTGTGGTTTCTTCCCTTGGAAAGGGACTTGCATCTGCCGCCCTTGGATCTTTGCTGCAAGCCCGCGGATACAAGGTTCGCCTACGTAAACTTGACCCTTATTTGAATGTTGATCCCGGCACCATGTCGCCGACGCAACATGGTGAAGTCTTTGTCACTGATGATGGTGCTGAAACTGACCTTGATCTTGGTCATTATGAACGCTTTACAGGTGTTCATGCCAAGAAGTCAGACAATGTCACCACGGGTAAGATTTATTCTGATGTTTTGGCCAAGGAACGCCGCGGCGATTACCTTGGTGCCACGATTCAGGTGATCCCCCATGTGACCAATGCCATCAAAGACTTTGTGCTGTCTGATCTAACCGATGAAGATTTCGTCTTATGTGAGATTGGCGGCACGGTTGGGGATATTGAATCCCTGCCATTCCTTGAAGCCATCCGCCAATTGGGTAATGATCTTGGGCGCAGTAAATCATGCTTTTTGCATGTGACGCTTTTGCCTTATATCGCGGTTGCTGATGAATTGAAAACAAAGCCGACCCAGCATTCGGTCAAAGAATTGCAATCGGTGGGGATTCAGCCTGATATCCTGTTGTGCCGGACGCCATTTGATATCCCTGAAGAACAACTGCGTAAAATTGGCCTGTTCTGTAATGTCCGTCCTGAAGCGGTGATCAACGGCCGTGATGCCAAGAGCATTTATCACGTCCCAATGATGTATCACAAAGAAGGGCTAGATATGGAGATTTGCAGGCATTTTGACCTGCCGCTCAACGCCCCTGATCTCAGTGTGTGGGAGAAAATCAACACGGCTGTTGAAAACCCTGAAGGTGAGGTCAATATCGCGATTGTTGGCAAATATGTCAGCCTTCTCGACAGTTACAAATCATTGGCTGAAGCCTTGGTCCATGGCGGGTTGCATAACCATGTTAAAGTCAATCTCAATTGGATTGACTCCGAAGAATTGGAACAAGCCGAAGACCCCATGCACATCCTTGGGAATGCAGATGCTATTCTGGTGCCTGGCGGGTTTGGTGAACGCGGCTCAGAAGGTAAGATTAAAGCCATTACCATTGCCCGTGAAAAGCAATTGCCCTTCTTGGGCATTTGTTTCGGGATGCAAATGGCGGTGCTGGAAGCGGCACGCAATATGGCGGGTATCACCAAAGCAGGGTCAACCGAATTTGGTGAATGCGAAGAACCGCTGGTGGGCTTGATGACCGAATGGACTCGCGGCAATGAACGTGAGACCCGCAGCAATCAAGATGATCTGGGTGGTACTATGCGTCTGGGCTCTTATGATTGTGCGCTTTCTGATGGCAGTCTTGCGGCATCGCTTTACGGTGAGGCGTCTATTCAGGAACGCCACCGCCACCGGTATGAAGTGAATATCAATTACCGCGATGCCCTTGAAAATGTCGGGTTAAAATTCTCTGGCCTTTCGCCTGATGGTGTTTTGCCTGAGATTGTTGAACGCCAAGATCATCCGTTCTTTATTGGGGTGCAGTTCCACCCTGAATTAAAGTCAAAGCCGTTTGACCCGCATCCATTATTCCGCGGCTTTATTGAAGCGGCAAAAACACGGTCGCGGCTGGTGTGATTATGGCAAAAACAGTTAAAATTGGCGATATTTCATGCAGCAATTCAGCCCCTATGGTGTTGATCGCTGGGCCTTGCCAAATTGAAAGCAAAGATCATGCCTTGATGATGGCTGGCGCGCTGAAAGAGATCACCGATCGCTTGGGCATTGGGCTGATTTATAAATCATCCTTTGATAAAGCCAATCGGTCTTCCATCAGCAGCAAACGTGGGGTTGGCCTTGATGAAGGCTTGGCTGTGCTAGATGCCGTTGCCAAGACCTATGGTTGCCCTGTTTTAACCGATGTGCATTTGCCTGAACATTGCGGCGAAGCGGCCAGTGTTGTCGATGTCTTGCAAATTCCAGCCTTCCTTTGTCGCCAAACCGATTTATTGGTGGCGGCGGCTGAAACAGGCAAAGTGGTTAATGTCAAAAAAGGTCAGTTTCTTGCGCCTTGGGACATGAAACATGTGGCTGAAAAAATTGCCGCCTCTGGCAATGATCAAATTTTGCTGACCGAACGCGGCACCAGTTTTGGCTATAATACGCTGGTGACAGATATGCGGGGTTTGCCGCAATTGGCCGAAACAGGATATCCTGTTATTTTTGATGCCACTCATTCGGTTCAGCAGCCGGGCGGGCTTGGCGGCTCATCAGGCGGCCAGCGTGAATTTGTTCCCGTCTTATCAAGGGCGGCTTTGGCGATTGGGGTTGCGGGATTGTTTATGGAAACCCATGAAGATCCTGACAATGCGCCGTCAGATGGCCCGAATATGGTGCCGCTCCATGAAATGGAAGCCTTATTAAAACGTTTGCAAGGCTTTGATGCTTTAGCAAAATCATAATTTAAGAAAGAAGACCAGAAATGTCTGCAATTATCGATATTCAAGCCCGCCAGATTTTTGACTCCCGCGGTAATCCCACCGTTGAAGTGGATGTCATGCTGGAAGATGGCTCTTTTGGTCGCGCCGCTGTCCCTTCAGGTGCATCCACAGGAGCATATGAGGCAGTTGAAAAGCGCGATGGCGGCTCGGCCTATATGGGCAAAGGCGTCATGGGGGCTGTCGATGCGGTTAATACTGAGATTTTCTCCATTCTATCAGGCCGAAACGCGCTCGACCAACAAGGTCTTGACCAGGATATGATCACCCTTGATGGGACAGAGAATAAATCAAGGCTTGGGGCTAATGCCATGCTTGGCGTCAGCCTTGCGATTGCCCGGGCGGCGGCTGAGAGCACAGGTCAACCGCTATGGCGTTATATCGGCGGGGTTCATGCCCATGTCTTGCCAACACCGATGATGAATATTCTGAACGGTGGTGCTCATGCGGATAATGCGCTGGATATTCAAGAAGTCATGATTATGCCTGTGGGGGCTGAAAACTTCACGGATGCCATGCGGATTGGGGCTGAGATTTTCCATTCTCTGAAAGGCTTATTGCATGATGCGGGGCTTTCAACGGCTATTGGTGATGAAGGCGGGTTTGCGCCGGCCATCAATTCAACCGGTGAAGCGATTGATTATGTCATGAAAGCCATCGAAAAGGCGGGATGCCGCCCCGGGGATGATGTTGTGCTGGCTTTTGATGCTGCTGCAACTGAATTCTATAAGGATGGTGCGTATCATTTGGCGGGTGAGGGCAAGAGTTATTCAACGGCTGAAATGATCGACTACTGGCAGGATATGGCGAAACGTTATCCTATTGTTTCGATTGAAGACCCGCTTGATGAAGATGATTGGGATGGGTTTAAGGCCATGACCGCTAGCATGGGTGAGGCCACGCAATTGGTGGGGGATGATCTCTATGTCACCAACCCGAAACGTCTTGAACGCGGTATCAATGAAGCCGCCGGCAATGCGATTTTGATCAAAGTTAATCAGATCGGTACGTTAACAGAAACTATGCAGGCGATTGCAATGGCGAAAGAGGCTGGATTTGGGGTTGTTGTATCGCATCGGTCAGGCGAGACCGAAGATCATTTCATTGCTGATCTGGCGGTAGCGACAAATGCAGGGCAAATCAAGACTGGGTCAATGTCGCGATCTGACCGTATGGCGAAATACAATCAGTTGTTGCGGATTGAAGAAAGTCTTGGGGTGAATGCCCGTTATCAAGGTGTCATCCGGAAATAAAAAAACTTTTCCATCACTGTTGACCTGCGAATCACTTTCTGATTCAATAAGGTTAATTAAGCGAATCGTCAGATACAAACGATTCGCTTCAGTGATGGAGATGATGATGAACCCAAAATCATTTAAAATCAGATCTTTTGTCTTTGGCGTCATGATGTTTATGGCTGGAGGGTATTTTGCTATCCATGGTCTTGGGCTTGGTGGCGATAATGGTTATCTGTCGATTGGCAGTCTCGATGAAGATATATTCAGTGCTGAACAAGAGCTGATCGCTCTGCAAGATCACCGCAAATGGCTTGAGCATCGTGTGTCCTTGGTCAATGAATCTGAGGTTGATGCTGATATGCTAGGTGAACTGGCTCGCCGTGAAGGTGGGCTCTATGCAGCAGATGAGGTTATTATTGACCTTAACT
>WTHX01000018.1 GCA_011522975.1 Alphaproteobacteria bacterium
GATGTGTATAAGAGACAGGGTTATAATATCATTAATTGTGCTTGCTGGTGACGTCATATTGAGCAAGTTTGTGACATCCATGCCGAGGGCAATATCAAATATTTCCTCAGTCAAGTTGTCTGTTGTCCAGCCATCATAATCATTGTCAGCAGCTGAATCGATGGCCAAAATTGCGGCTTGCTGACGGGTATAATTGTCAAACCGTTGGTTCCATTGATGGTATTGCCATCCTACTGGTTGAATATCACCCTTAGCAATTCTTGTAATACCGACCCATTCCCAAAAAGGTTTATTAGATAAATCACCCAATGCCGTAACACGATAAGTTGCATTAGCTGTTAAATTATCTTCAGAAATGATGTCATCATATGGGAGAAAGGAAATTGTCGAGTGATAATTAAACTCACTGACATGATCTCTGAATTGAGCGGCCGTCAAATCGGTGCACGCGTTATAGGTTACGCCATTATCAATCCCATAATTTTGACAATAAAGATCTGCCCAAGCATTTGGATGTTCTGTGGTGCCACCAACAAGTTGGGCGTAGAGTTCACCATCATCAACACTCCAACCATTGAGCCCTGCTCCTGAAACAAAACTACTGTAACTTGGGAAGCCATAAACGGTTTGAGCAATCCAATTTTCAATGTTTGTTGTGTTATTCAATGATGCTGCTGATTGACTGGTGATCAGGTTACGCAAATCAACAATATCAAAACCATTCACCGATGTCGCATTATCCGAACCAAGGGCTGCATCAATCACCGAATTTGTCAGCGCAGAAACAGCGGTGACATTATCGGCAATATTTCCAATCGTCCAAATAGAGGCGGTCGAGGCCGTCATGGCGTCTACCGCGGTCTGCCAATCGCTTGGTGCGGATGCATTGCGGTCAAGCGTTGCCGAAATGTAGTTCAGATGCCAATTTTCCAATGGGTTTGCAAAGAAATTACCAAATGAAAGCCCTGCGTTTTCAAAATCACTTTGGGTCAGGGTTTCACCATTGCTCAGCCGGGTTTTTGCTGAGTTGAAATAAGCCAGATATGAATTGTTAAACGCCCAATCACTGGAGGTCACTGTACATTGAGAAGAGCCACCTGAACGTGATGTGCTGGTATCATTATAACACGATGTAAAGTCAGCCAAGGCAAAATTAGCACGGTCGTTGTTGCCCAGCCATGCCGTATAAATGGGATCCGTAAAGCCGATATAGGACAAAATTGCTGATTGGATTTGTGCCGGTGTAGACGTACTGGTCAAACCACTGATATTCGTTGATGCGCCAAAGCCTGGGGCCGTTTTTGATACTTCTGCACCCAATGCAGTGGACACATCAAACGTCCCATCGGTGGCACGCGCCAACAGATGGTTGGTGACATCATTGGGTTCATGACCCGTGGCGTTATCAGCAACTTGCTGGATTTTCCAGCGTGCGGCAACGCCCTCATTAATAGTATTGATCGTATTCTGCCAATCGGATAGGGAAACCGTGTCGCCTGTGCCCAACTGGCTGGAAATATAATCGGCATGCCATTCTTGGATGGGTGCGGTCAAGCCGCCGAAAGTCACGGGGATGGCTTGCAAATCGGCAACGGTAAGGTCCGTACCACCAGCCAGCCTTGATCGTGCGGCATTAAAATTGGCTAAAGCGGTAACCTGCTGATCCCAAGCCGAAGCAGATACACTACAGGTCCCCTGCCCGCCTGAACGCGCCGCTTCATTATTGTTAAAACAAGAAATGAAGTTAGCCAGCGTGAAATTACCGCGGTCACTATTGTTCAAGAAATTATCCACCAGGGTTTGACCTGCCGTATATTCAGATGGGGTTGGCGCCCCAACCGTTGCAGGTTGAACAAAACCAGCTATATAATTTATAGCGTTGCGAATTTCCGTTACTGGCGGGGGCTGATTACCAGTAGGATTGGAAATCGACCTGAAAAACGCATCATCCCGCAAGTCTTGAATGCCAACAGCGCTATTCGCGCCCAATACTGTTGATGTATAACCATCAACATGGCTGCTGTCGCCGCTCATCAAATCATCAAGCAGAGATGCTGAGATCAAGTTTACATTATCAGTGTTTGCAAAACTCTCGTCTGAAACCTGACCATGCACCCAATCTGCAGATGTTTCTGAACAATTGCTACTTCTGCACATCCCATCTGTTACTGAAGAATTGATAAGGTTCTGAAGTGAGGCTTGTGAAGTGCCCAAAGTTGTTGAGTTATCAGAAATCGCGGTAGCAATAGAATGCGTTAAAAATGCCAGTTCATGCTGGTCCAAGGGAAAACCACCAAAACTCTCTAGATTGAGGTTTAAGTCTTCAATGTCAGAATTTGCTAACCACTGCCCGGGATTAGACAACAGCTGACTTAATTGAACCTGACCCAATTTAGCATTCAGGGCGGTAATTAAATCAACAACAGGCGTTGCTACCAAATTACGGGCACCACCAATGCGCCCCGTCTTAAAGGCAGAATAAGCCGTTTGTGACAAACCAATGCAAGAAATAAATACAACTAAAATTTTAAAAAGACGTATACGCTTCATGGCTCAACCAAATTTAAATAAAATTATGGACATTCTGCAGATGCAAATGACCCATTATCATAGACAATAACAAAAAGGTCAGAATTATCAGACCCACCCCATTCTGATGCAAAATCTTTCGTTACATTTGTACCGGATGATGACGTCGCTTGATAACCTGAGAACAAAACGCCATCTGCACTAAGGTTATCGCTAGTAGCCCCTGTAATGGCAGGATTATTATCAGCTGTATAAGTAAATGTAACCTCCGATGCATCACAAGAAGAAATAGAGACCGTAGGTGATGCCGCTAATACAAATGAGGGAACAAGAATCAACAATATTGTGAATAAACTTCTCATGATTTTTCTCCAATTAACAAGAAGGGAGGTTTTTACACCAATATGACTTTACATATGAGCTTTGTGATCCACAGTGCAACCAATGGTTACCATAGCCGCCACGTTTAGCTTGGCCGTTTGATCCACTTTTTCGACATGTGATTTCAGATGAACTCACCCATGGCTTATAGTTACTGCCACTACCAAGTGTATTGGGGGATTGATTAGTTGTTGGGGCAAACCACATATGACTATCTAAGCTAAAGTCTTGATCATCCACATTAGGCTTTGATGCTAGATCGCCGCCAAGATTGGTACATTTATTCCACGCAGTCCATGGTGAATTGGAACTGGTGCTGTATTTCTTATACCCGTTAGACGCCCCTGAAACCGCTTCATCAACATCATAGGACCGTGTCACATCTTTCGTGTAAGCAGGAGTATAAATACCCAACGCCATCCGAATGGTAACGCTTTGAGTGCCCGTTGATGTGTTGTTATCAGGCACAACAAGATTGGTACCACTAATCGTCCAACTGCTTGGGCCTGACTGTTTTGTACAAGTCCATTGCGAATGTCCACAAGGGTCAGGCAATGGCATATTATAAGATGTGCTGCAACCAGAAACTGGAGTTGTTGTCGGTGTTGGAATGCTGGTGTTATTGGCCACCACTTTCATCTCAGCCAACATCAACTCATTCACTTTAGCAGTAACTTCAGCTGGCGTAGATGCAGCAGTTAAATCGCTGCTTAACAAGGCTGTCTTTAATTTGCTCAAGCAAGAAGACGTGCCAGAGGTGCCGCAGTTATTGCTGCTGATCACTGACTTGCTATTAGACGGCACACCCACCTGACCTAAAAGGTTAGCTGTAATAGAAGATGAACTATAAGACCCACTATTGGTGGCAACAATTTTTCCAATTTGGAAAGCTTTGATTTTCTTTTTAAAATCAGCATTTGTACCCGAAGTCACGCAATTCGTGACCGCAGTTGTACCGTTTGTTGCACCAGAAATGCACTGGTTAACGTAATCAACCATGACTGAATTTGATGAATCGAAATAGTCATGAGCTGTGGTTTCTGTTGATGAGAGGATTGTGTCAATATTAGACCCTGAAATGGTTGAACTATTGTCACTGATGGCGGTGATTGCCGCGTTGATAGCATCCCATCCAGACGAACTTAGAGAACAGTCACTATCGCCACCTGTGTTAGCATCGGACGAACTATAACATTCATAAAAATCATCCCAATCGCTCTCAGAATTTGTCCATCCTGTCAGTTTTGATGCATCGGCATAAAGATATTTATCCCAACCATTGTCTGTCGCCGTTGTAATATCGCTCAAACTTGTGGTCGTGCTAAAACCAGCAACACCGATCACCCATGCATCAATATCAGAACCACTTGATGCCGTGGTCAATGATGATGTAGTGATACTGCTTTGCAGGTTGCTCAGGCTAACCCCTGTTGTTGTGGTGGCATTGTCTGTCATACCTGCGCTTTCAAGTAAAGCAACCGTCAAGTCAGATGTTGGGTGGTCACTATCACCTGCCGCAATCTGTGCCACTTTCCACAAAGATGCAGTTGAAACGTCATAAGCGTTGATCGTGGTTTGCCAAGCGCTAGTCAGAGTGGCGCTACTGTCCAATGTATCCGAAAGATAGTCTAAAGCCAAAGACGGCACGGGATCACCCAAGCCAGACAAGTCAAGACCTATATTGGTCAATTGCGCTGCTGTCAGGGTAATGTTGTCATCAATATCTTCTTTTGCTTCGGCAAAATAGGTTAATTCCGAAGAATTGGTCTCCCATTGAGAAGCTGAAATATTACAGGTGTTTGCACCGCCAGAACGATCAGTTTCCGAATTATTATAGCATTCCAAGAAATCGGCAACCGTGAATGAGTTGGTGTCACTATTATCAAGAAACGCATTAACAGCCGATTGACCTGCTGAATATTCTGATGATGTTGGCGACCCCGGCGTTTCAGGGACAACAAAATCAGCCAAAAGGTTGATCGCGTTCATCACTTCACTGGTGGAAGGAATGGTATTGCCTGAAGGGTTTACAATCGCCTGAAAGAACGGATCGGTCTGAAGATCTGAGATACCGACGTCACTATTGGCGCCCAAAACCAGGGATGTGTAGCCAGCGACAAAATCACTATCTGAACTAATCAAGTCATCAATCAAAGAGGCGGTCAACAAACTTA
>WTHX01000096.1 GCA_011522975.1 Alphaproteobacteria bacterium
AAATCTAGGAAGGATATGGATTATGGAAGCTGAAGCTGCAAAACTGATTGGTGCTGGTATTGCTGTTCTCCCACTTCTCGGGGTCGGTATCGGTATCGGTAACATCTTCTCCTCGCTGGTGAACTCAATCGCCCGCAACCCATCTGCACGTAACGATGTTTTCGGCATCGGTATTCTCGGGTTTGCTTTGACAGAAGCGATCGCGCTGTTTGCGTTGGTTGTTGCTCTCCTTCTTCTGTTCGTATTCTAATTTGTGTCGCGCGGCTCTGCCGCGCTTCATTTTTTGGACTTATTGGACATTTAGACGGGGACACCGTTATGGCAAATTCTGTTGCGGTAAAAACAACGGGACTGAAACTCGGGGCGATCACTTTGGGCCTTGCTGTTATGGCATCGCCAGCACTTGCTGCTGGTGAGAGCAGTGGCGGCTTGCCTCAACTTGATTTCACCACTTGGCCAACCCAGATCTTCTGGCTGGTTGTATCATTCGCTCTGGCTTATGTATTGATGTCACGGATTGTGACCCCTCGCATTGCATCAGTCTTAGAAGAACGTCACACCCGCCTTGAAGATGACATGGAACGCGCAAGACAAGCTGCTCAAGAAGCAGAAGATATGCGGGTGACATTTGAAAAGGCCTTGGCTGATGCCCGTAGCGAAGCCGCTGATAAAACCCGTGAAACTCTGGCCAATGCCACGCAGGATGCTGAAAAGAAAAATGATGCTGCTGCCAAGCGTCTGGCTACAAAGATTGCTAAGGCTGAAACCAAAATCATGGAATCACGCGCTGAAGCATTGAAAGAACTTGATGATGTGGCAAGCGCATCTGCTGTTGATGCAGCAGCAAGTCTTGCAGGGATCAAGGTCACCAAAACGGATGCAAAAAAGGCTGTCAAAGCTGCGGCTAAGGCGATGCCTCAGATGGAGCAGAACTAATGGCTGCTGAAAATGGACCACTGATTAACGAAGGCGTCTGGGTTGCGATTTCTTTTGTCGCATTTGCTGGGCTCGTTTGGAAAAAGGCTGGCTCTGCATTGAGCCAGATGATGGATAAGCGCGCTGAAGATATCAAGGCCAACCTTGATGAAGCCCGCAATCTGCGTGAAGAAGCGCAAGCGGAACTTCAGAAATATCAGAAACTAAGCCGTGAAGCTGCTGATCAGGCAGAGCAGATCACCGCCAATGCAATGGCTGCTGCTGAAACCATCCGCGCCAATGCTGAAAAAGCAGCGGAAGCCTCCATCAAGCGCAAAGAAGAACAGGCCGCCGCCAAGATTAAAGCCATGGAAGCTGAAGTTGTTGCTGAATTGCGCAACCGTGCCGCTGAACTGGCTACTGTCGCGGCAGGTGAACTGATCAAGTCTAACCTTGATGATAAAGCTGCTGTTTCACTGGTGAAGTCAGACATCGAAAACATTAAGAAATTAGGTTAATCGAAACCGAAATCAAAAAAGAAACCCGCCTGATGGCGGGTTTTTTTATGGCTGGAATTACGGCCTTGTGGTTAATTAGTCGTCCGCCCCAAAGCCAGAACAACTCTGGTGCCCGCTGGAATATCATCATCAATATTAAACACTGAACGTGTCCCTGAACGGGTGGATGGCAAATAACCCGTGAATGTTCGCACGGATCTTGCAACAACCTCATCATTTTTGTCCACATAAGCAATAGTCAAGTCAATCGGTACTTCTTCAACCTTGGCATAAACTTCAAGGTCGCGCCTAATGATCAAAGCAATGCCTAAATCCATATCATAGCCATTGGGCGTCGCGATGCATTTGGCGGAAACACCATCAAAACGCGCGCTGACTTGTTGGCCTGTATTTTTCCCTGTCAGCATCACATTTTCCGCCCCTGCAAGGGCTTTCACCTCTGGGCAGGCGATATAATCAGGCTCAAATGATGTGCAGGCTGTCAGCCCCAAAATAGAAATCCCGCCAATAACAGAAATACTTTTTGTAACGATCGCGCGAATTGCCATCATTTTGTGAGATCCGAGGGCCATACCTGATATTCCTTTAAATTGCGTTATCAACTCTGACAGTATCTGCTTTCTGACACTGTTTCAAGTTGACCACAAGCAATTCTTCAAGCAAAACAGGGCATGAGTGATATTCTTTCTGATCAATATAAGGCCAAAGAACCAACCCAAGGTTTATCCAAAACAATCCGATTGGCAGGCCCAAGAGGATTCTGTGCTGGGGTGGATCGTGCGGTTAAAATTGTTGAGGTCGCGTTAGAAAAATTTGGCGCCCCTGTCTATGTCCGCCATGAAATTGTCCATAACAAATTTGTAGTCGATGGTCTGGCGGCAAAGGGTGCTGTGTTTGTTGAAGAACTTGACGAAGTGCCTGATGATGCTCCTGTGGTCTTCTCCGCCCATGGGGTAGCCAAATCCGTTGTCGCTGAAGCTGATCGCCGTCAAATGATCGCGGTGGATGCCACCTGCCCTTTGGTCACGAAAGTTCATATCGAAGCCCACCGCCATGTCCGCGAAGGCAGCCATATTTTTCTGATCGGGCATGCTGGCCATCCTGAAGTGGAAGGCACGATGGGGCAAGTGCCTGAAGGCAGTATGACCTTAATCGAAACTGCCGAAGATGCACTCACCATCACCCCGCCTGAAGGGGTTGATCTGGCCTTTGCCACCCAAACAACGTTATCGGTGGATGACACGGCTGAAATTGTTGGCATTCTCAAAGACCGTTTCCCCAATATGAAAGGCCCAAGGGGTGAAGACATTTGCTATGCCACCACCAATCGCCAAAAAGCCGTGAAAGCGATTGCCGATGGGGCTGATCTGGTGTTGGTTATTGGCGCTGAAAATTCATCAAATTCAAAACGCTTGGTTGATGTTGCGTTGCGGGCTGGCGCAAGCGAAGCCAAATTAATTGCTGACGCGCGGTTTATCGATTGGGATGATGTCGCCAACGCCAAAACCATCGGCATATCTGCTGGCGCATCAGCCCCTGAGGTTCTGGTGGATGAGGTGATCGCCGCCATCAGTACCCGCCATGACACCACCGTTGAAGATGTTATCGTTGCCGAAGAAGACATTACTTTTAAATTGCCAAGCGCATTGAAGGATTAACCATGGCGGTTTACACGCAAGTCAGCGAAGATGAATTATCAGCCTTTCTGACCGACTATGATATTGGGCAAGCGCTGAGTTTTTCGGGAATCACCGAAGGGGTGGAAAATTCTAATTACCGGCTGA
The DNA here is from genome assembly GCA_011522975.1 of Alphaproteobacteria bacterium. Classification (GTDB taxonomy): domain Bacteria; phylum Pseudomonadota; class Alphaproteobacteria; order Puniceispirillales; family UBA1172; genus JAGWAQ01. Next base: position 3,218 of record WTHX01000096.1, read on the forward strand.
AGACCACCACAGGCGATTATATCCTAACGCTTTATGAAAAGAGGGTGAATGTTGATGACCTGCCTTTTTTCATGAATTTAATGGCGCATATGGCGCGTCATGGCGTGACTTGCCCTGAACCTGTGGCGGATCAACACGGTACCGTCTTAAAGACGCTCAATGGCCGTGCGGCGGCGATTGTGACCTTTCTGGATGGCACGTCAAATAATACCCCTTCTGCCCAGCGCTGCCGATCAGCAGGACACGCGCTGGCCAGTATGCATGTGGCTGGCGGCGATTTTGAAGGCCATCGCGGCAATGCGCTGGATCATACCGCTTGGGCTGATTTATTGGCTTCTTGCGGGGATGCGGGCGAAGCCTTAAAAACCGGTATCACCGCAATGGCGGCAACACGCCTTCACGATATTCTGTCCAACTGGCCTGAGGATTTGCCCCGCGGCGTCTGCCATGCGGATTTATTTCCTGATAATGTCTTATTCACCGGCGATGACGTCACCGGCATTATTGATTTTTATTTCGCTTGTATCGACAGCCATGCCTATGACCTGTCGATCATGCTCAACGCCTGGTGTTTTGAAAGCGATGGCAGTTTTAACATCACCAAATCACGGCAATTGGTGGCGGGGTATCAATCGGTACGGCCTTTATCCGAGGCAGAAATATCAGCCATCCCGACTTTATGCCGAGGGTCCGCCATGCGGTTTTTCTTAACCCGGCTTTATGATTGGATCAATACACCGAAAGATGCCCAAGTCCGCCCCCACAACCCGATGGATTATTGGACACGGCTGAACTTTCATCATCAGGTCAATACACCTGAAGCCTATGGTATCGACCGATCATGACCGTTGCAATCTATACCGATGGGTCATGCTTGGGCAACCCTGGCCCTGGGGGTTGGGGCGCGATCTTGGTCTATGGTGATGTTGAAAAGGAAATGTCAGGCGGCGAAGACAACACCACCAACAACCGCATGGAATTGCTGGCGGCGATTATGGCGCTTGAAGCCTTAAAACGTCCTGTTGCGGTGACATTGACGTCAGACAGTTCTTATTTAAAAGATGGCATCACGAAATGGATTCATGGCTGGAAGAAAAACGGCTGGAAAACCGCCGCTAAAAAGCCTGTCGCCAATCAAGACCTATGGCAGCGATTGGATGAAGCCATCACGCCGCATCAGATCAACTGGCAATGGGTCAAAGGCCATGCTGGGCATCCGATGAATGAGCGATGCGATGATCTGGCACGGCTGGCGGCCGAAGCCATCAAATATGCTGAAAACTGATTAAAGATGCTTCAGCACGTTTTCGGCTGATGACACTTCATAGGCGGCGGGTTCTTCCATAAACATATGGGTGACAATGCCGTTTTCTGCAATTAGCGCCATGCGCGCCGCCCTTGTATTACCCAAGACTGGCGTCTTAACAACCGCAAGCCCCATGGCATCAGCGGCAAATGCTTCTGGGTCTGCCAGCATATCAATCTTGCCTGACGCGCCTGTGGCGTCACCCCATGCTTTCATGACATGGGCATCATTGACGGATAAACAGCCAATGGCATCGACACCTTTGGATTTAATCGCATCATAATGGTCAAGAAAACTAGGCAAATGACGTGCGGAACATGTTGGGGTAAAAGCACCTGGCACAGCAAAAAGCACCACTTTTTTATCCTTGGCCCATTCTGCAAGTGTTAATTCCTGAAGCCCATCTTCATCTTTGATATGCAGTGTGATTTCAGGCAAGGCATCTTGTGCAGCAATGGTCATGGTTGAACCCTCTTGTTGTTATTGAACGATAAGTTAGGCTTATCGCTCATGAGGTCAAGACCATCATTTGGCGTTATCTG
>WTHX01000034.1 GCA_011522975.1 Alphaproteobacteria bacterium
ATTGAATAATTATTGAATATTTCATGAATATATAGAAAATTTTAAAATATGTAAATATTAATTAAAATATTCAAAATTACGACAAATTAAGCCAGAGGTTGCAATTAGGCTTCAGCGGCTTTGGTGACCCAAGGCGATAAGGTTTTGAAATGTTGAAGAACATTCAAAATATCTTTGGATGGGATTTCAGCCAGAGCCGCATCAAGGGGCATCCATTTGCGCTCACGGCGGTCTTGTTCAGGCCATGTTTCGGCTTGGTTTTCTACAAGCATGGGGTAAAAAATGACCGGAATCTCACCTTTGGACACTGTTTTGTCCGGCATCACCATGGTCATGGGAAAATCTTTTAAAATTTTACCGTCAATCCCTGCTTCTTCAAAGGCTTCCCTAAGGCATCCTTTTTTGCGGCTTTCGTTTGATTTCAGGTTGCCCTTGGGCAAAATCCAGCGTTTTGTCCTGATGGATGTCACCAACAAAACCGAAATCTTGTCATCGGTGATTTGAAAAGGGATGACGCCAACTTTTTTCACGATATTCAGCCTTTCTTAGGCGCGTTTCCAAAAAACAATTGCTGGCCATTGATGCGATAGGATGAAATCGCCGCTTGGCCTTGGGGGGAGGTTAACCAATCGGCAAAGGCTTGCGCTTTTTCATATTGAACCGTGGGGCAGTGGGCAGGGTTAACCACAATCACACCATATTGATTAAACAAATGCGGGTCGTCTTGAAAAAGAATCTTATGATCTTCACGATTGCCAAAAGCCATCCAAGTTGACCGATCAGCGATGACATAACCGTTTAATTGCACCGCGATATTAAGCGTGCCGCCCATGCCTTGACCTGTTTCAAGATACCACCGCCCTGAAAATGCGCTTGGGTCAATTTCTGCTTGTTGCCACAAACGGCGTTCAGCTTTGTGGGTGCCGCTGTCATCACCGCGAGAAATAAACCGTGACTGCGTTTGATAAATCTGCCCAAGAACAGTGCTGATGCTGGTGGCGGTCTTGATCTGGGCGGGATCATCTTTCGGGCCAACCATGACAAAATCATTATACATCACATCAACACGTTTCAGCCCATATCCATCGGCAACAAATTGTTCCTCATCAGCTTTGGAATGCACCAAAAGCACATCACCATCGCAATTTTTGGCATTTTTGATCGCTTGGCCTGTGCCAACTGCCACAACACGAACCTGCCCACCTGTTTGGGCTTGGTAAAGCGGCAGAATATGATCATAAAGCCCTGAATTTTGGGTTGAGGTGGTGGATTGCAGGATAATGGGCTGCGTTTGACTTGAAGATGCTTGTGTTGCAAAAATATGCCCTAGCATCACCAGCAAAAATACTACCATGCCCAGCAGATAGCGAAGGTCTAACCGCGTCTTAAACATCATTATGGGATGGGGTGATATGAACATTCTACCATTTCCAGAACACGGATTGATTGGGCATGAACAATTGATCAACATTATTCATCATATGGGACGAAAGCATCTTTTCAATAGTTTTGATAACGATGCCTTTCTTAGCAAAGAAGTTTAATCCAGAAGCGATTTAAACTGATCGCGCAGAATGTTTTTCTGCACTTTGCCCATGCTGTTGCGGGGCAATTCATCGACCACCACCAATTGCCGTGGGTGTTTAAACCGCGCCAGGCTTTCACCGACTGTTTTCAGCATAGCGTCCAAATCAACACTGGCGCTATTTTCAAGGGTCAAGACGCCGATCACGCTTTCCCCAAAATCAGCATGAGGAATGCCAATCACAGCACTTTCAAGCACCCCTGATTGCTGGTCGAGGATCAATTCAATTTCTTTCGGGTAGATGTTAAACCCGCCGGCGATGATCAAATCTTTGTTGCGGCCAACGATGCTGATATAGCCATCTTGATCAATGATGCCCAGATCCCCTGTGATAAAGAACCCATCATCCCTAAATTCTTCTTGGGTTTTTTCAGGCATATTCCAATAGCCTGAAAAGACATTAGGGCCTTTGACCTCAATCATACCAATTTCGCCTTGGGGCAGAGGTTGATGGGTATCAGGGTCGGTGATGCGAATATCAACACCATCCAGCGGAAAGCCAACCGTGCCTGCACGGCGGTCACCATCATAGGGGTTGGATGTGTTCATATTGGTTTCAGTCATGCCATAGCGTTCCAAAATTTTATGGCCTGTTCTTTGTTCAAATTGAATATGGGTTTCAGCCAACAGCGGCGCTGAGCCAGAAATAAAGAGCCGCATATTTTGCACCAGATCGGCGTTTAATCTTGGGTCATCCAGAAGGCGGGTATAAAAAGTCGGCACGCCCATCATGCTGGTGGCATGGGGCAGGGCATCAATAATATGATCAAGGTCAAATTTGGCCATAAATGTCAGGCTGCATCCCGCCAGAAGGCTGATGTTGCTGGCGACAAAAAGCCCATGGGTATGGAAAATTGGCAAAGCATGGATCAAATGATCTTTTTTTGTGAATTGCCATGTCTCTACCAAGGTTTCAGCATTCGATAACAGATTGTGCTGGCTCAGCATGGCGCCTTTCGATCGGCCGGTGGTGCCAGATGTGTAAAGCAGTGCCGCCAGATCATCATCAGCACGGCTGATAGGGGTGAATAAGGTTGATTGTTCTTGGGCAGCATTGGTCAGGCTGCCACCGCCTTTGGCATCCAACGTCATGACTTGGGCATTTTGATGGGCTGCAATTGGCGATAATTCGGCTTCCATAGACGGATCGCAAATCACCATGGCCGCGCCGCTGTCTTGAATAAAATAAGTCAATTCATTGACGGTGTAAGCAGTGTTTAACGGCAGGAAAACAATCCCGCTTTGGACGGAGGCGGCATAAAGCGCCAAGGCTTGAGGCGATTTTGCCACTTGCACCGCCACCCTGTCACTAGGTTTTAATCCGGCTTCTTTTAACGCATTGGCCATCTGGCTGGCGATATCTAAAAACGCCCCATGGGTCAGGGCGAGCCCATCAGGGGTTTTCATGAATAACGTGTCTTGTCCCTGATGAGGGGCTAATAATCGGTCAAAAAGAAGATTGCTCATGCGATAAAACTTTGATCAAAAAGAGTTAGATTGAGGGGGCAAATTTTTCAGCCCATGTGGAAATATCAGAAGCAGATTTAATCACCTGTTCTTCGGCAAATTTGTCTTGATTGCTTTCAACAGATTTCAGGTCATAGAGATAATTAACCATCATCCCACCGGATTGGGCGATGCCCTTCTCCGATAAATCTGCATCACCATGAAGGGCATGGATCATGGCGCCATTTCCGAGATGAAAACGTGCCACAGGGTCATAAGGCCATTGACCATGGCTTTTGGCATTCAGCAGATAATGCGCCGCCATTGATTTCAACTGGTCAGGGTTTTGGGCTGCCAGATCAATACCCATATCCTTGCTCCAAGCCGCCAATTTAGGGATGGGCGATAAAGTCACAAATGTTTTTAACCCGGGCCATTCCTGTGCCAAATCAGCCGCCACTTGTTTGATCAAAGAATTGCCAAAAGAAATCCCTGCAAGACCAGCCTGACAATTGGAAATTGAATAAAACACCGCAGTATCGGCGGTATCGCCAGCGATCACTTCACGGTTTTCGGCCAGAATAACTTGAATAGAATTGGCGATGCCATGGGTCAGCGCGACTTCGACGAAGATCAGCGGCTCATCAGGCATGGATGGGTGGAAAAACGCAAAACAACGGCGATCTTCAGGTTCCATGCGGCGGCGCAGATCATCCCAACTGTCAATGGCATGAACTGCTTCATAGGCAATAATTTTTTCCAAGATATGCGCCGGGCTTTGCCAGCTGACCCGCCGCAACACCAGAAACCCGCGGTTAAACCAAGACACAAACAAATGTTTCAGATCAAGGTCGAGGGCTTCTAATTGAGGTTTACCGCGGCCCAACCGTAAGAGATCCGCCCGCATCCGCACCAAAAATGCCGTCGCGCCAGGGGCGTGATTAAGCCGCCGGAACAATTCCTGACGTCGAGGTTCCGCCGCCTGCATAAAAGCCTGATATGTCTTTTTATTGGGGTTTTGATTGTAGTTTTTAAGGCTTGTTTCAACGTCTTCGGGGTTGATATTCATCTTTTCAGCAAGATGCTCAAATAAGGCGATTTTGGCATTGTCATCAAGGCCATCATATTGGGTCAAAATGGATCGGCTGAGCGCAAGCCCGGCGGTCTCTCCATTGGTCTTGACCAAGGCTTCCATCATCGCATCAATCGGCTGATCGGCTTTCGATGAAAGGCCAAAAGAAAGGGGGGTGCGATCAAAAAGGGTGGAGAGCAATTCGCCTAAAAAACTCATGCCAACCCCCGAATGTTTATTGAAGATTGATCAGGTATGGCGGCATTAATTTGATTATATGAGAAGTTTTTATCCATAGTGATATTCTAATCTCTTTTTTGGGGTTTTGTCTATTTCTGCAGTTGCCTTGATGCCAAAATATTTCATAATCAGATGTGTTTTTCAGTGAGTGACTAAAATGCCCATTTCAACCCAACCCATTATTCAAGATGATCAAACGATTGACGATATTCTGAATACGGTTAAGACCATTGCTGTTGTCGGGGCCAGCCCCAATCCAGATCGGGTTAGCCATCAGATCATGGTGATGTTGATGGAACATGGCTATGACGTGATCCCGATCAACCCAAGGCCGGGGCTTGAAGAAATTGCAGGGGTTAAAGTCTTTCCTGATTTGGGGGCTGTTGATCGCGCTGTTGATATGGTGGATGTTTTCCGCAAGCCCGAACATTTGATGGCAGTGGCGAGTGATGCCATTGCCATTAAAGCCAAAGTTTTATGGGGGCAATTGGGTGTAGTTGATGAAGAAGCGGCGCGGCTGGCCCGTGATGCAGGGCTTAAGGTGGTGATGGATCGTTGCCCTAAGATTGAACTTGATCGCATTAAACTTGATCGCATGACCAAATCTAAAGACAATTAACATTATCAGTCATTTTAAAAGGCAGAAGCATGGATGCGGATTTAAAATCAAAACTTGAACATTGTCTTGGTGAACATGCCGCCCCATTGTCT
>WTHX01000101.1:0-1060 GCA_011522975.1 Alphaproteobacteria bacterium
TTGGGATCGGCTGGCCATCCCAAAACCGTTTAGCCGCGGGGTTCAGATTTTTGGCGCGCCCATCACCGTGCCCGCCGATGCTAATTCTGATCAATTGGAAACAGCACGGCTGGCATTGGAAGATGCAATTAATGCTGTCACCGCTGAGGCGGATGCTATATTTGGCCATCAGGCCGATGATGCTGATGCGCGTTATGGACGTGCTAAAGACAAACGCAACCGTGACCATAATGAATTGGCATGATGGGGCAGGTTTAATGACGACACTGACATTAATCACCTATCGAATGTTATGGCACTTGATTGGCCTGTTCTTGCCGCTCCATTTGCGCTGGCGGGCCCGCCAAGGCAAAGAAGATTTATCCCGACTTCGGGAACGGTTTGGCATCGCTTCCATCCGCCGCCCGAAAGGCGTTGTCTTTTGGCTGCATGGCGCCAGCGTTGGTGAGACGGTGTCATCCCTTGTTTTGGCGGAAACAATTTTAAACCAAAACCCAGAAGCCCATGTCTTGGTCACCAGCGGCACAGTCACATCCGCCGAAATGGTGGCGCAACGCGTCACCTCAGATCGGATTATTCATCAATATCACCCCCATGATCACCCGCGGTGGATCGAGAGGTTTCTTGACCATTGGTCGCCAGATGCGGTGGTGATGATGGAAGGTGAAATCTGGCCAAATATGGTGATCTTAAGCGCCAAACGTGGCCGCCCTGTTGCCATGGCTTCAGCGCAAATGTCGCGGCAGTCTTATCAGAAATGGAAAACCTATGGACGTTGGATGGCGGATGCAATTTTCCCGTGTTTCACCACCATCCTTGCTGTTGATCTTGACCAATCAAGGCGGTTTCAAGATTTAATTGATGATCCCTCCAAAATCAAAATTGGCGGGTCAATGAAAGCAGCGGCATCTGCCCTACCCGACCAAATTGAATTGCGGGAAGCCATGGTCAAAGCGGCGGATGGGCGGCAAATTGTGCTGTTAGCCTCAAGCCATGATCAAGAAGAAGACTTATTTATTGATGCCATAACCAGCATCAATCACAACAATGCGTTTTTTGC
>WTHX01000101.1:1160-8946 GCA_011522975.1 Alphaproteobacteria bacterium
AGTTTAGGTAAAGGCGTCATATCAGGGCGTCATGTTTTTAAAAACAAATCTATTTTTGAGTTGCTGGACAGCCATCAAGGGGTGATCTTTGCTGGTAATACAGCAGAATTGACCGAAGCCATCACCTTACTATCAGCATCCCCCACCGCATTAGAACAATTGAATAAAGGCGCCAGCCGAACCGCAGATGCGATCAAAACTTCAGCCGATGAAACGGCTTTGACGGTGATCCGTTTAGCCCATCCAAAACCCAATGAGGCAAGGTTATGACGCCGCCATCCTTCTGGTATCAGTCGCGATTAACTTTGGGGGCAATCTTGCTATGGCCGCTGACTTTAATCTGGCGTTTGGGTGCGGCGATCAAGCATCTGATGGCCAAGCCTTATCAGCCGCCTGTGCCTGTTGTGGTGGTGGGCAATTTAACGGCGGGCGGTACAGGCAAAACCCCTTTGGTGGCCAGCCTTGCGGTTGAAAGCGCCAAAAAAGGACGCCACCCCGTAATTTTAATGCGCGGTCATGGAGGCAGCAAAACTGCCCCTTATCGGGTCAAGCCTGAAGACCAAGCCCAAGATGTTGGCGATGAAGCCAAATGGCTGCAAAGATTCGCGCCAGTTGTGATCGCCCGCAATCGTGGGCATGGCGCGGGCTATATTATCGATACAATCCCCGAATGTGATGTGATCATCATGGATGATGGATTGCAGAACCCATCAATTAAAACCAGCCTGAAAATAGCGGTGTTTAATGGCAATCTGGGGGTTGGCAATGGTATGGTGATCCCCGCAGGACCGATGCGCCAAACGTTGCGAAGCGGGCTTGATCAGATTGATGCTGCGGTTATTACAGGAGCCGACAAAGGCGTTGAAGCCATGCTCACATCAAAAGGGTTTGATGGTCCTGTCTTTGCCAGCAGCCGCCATTTGAACAGTGCTGATATCAAAGCCATTCATTCCACCCCTGTTTTTGCTTTCGCTGGCATTGGTTATCCAGACGGGTTTTTTAATATGTTGCGGGATCAAGGCATCACCCTCACCGGCACCCGATCTTTTGCCGATCACCATCCTTACACAGCGGCAGAATTAATGGCCATGACCAAACAAGCCCATGCCGATGGGGCGATGCTTGTCACCACTGAAAAGGACTATGCCCGCCTGTCCCCCAATGAACAGGCGCAAGTCACCGCCATCCGGCTGGAGTCAAGGCTGGATGGGTCTTTATTGGACATGGTCATGAAAGCACGTGTATAAAGCGCCATGGATGTGATCAAAAAACTGTTCCGATACACAATACGCTGGCCAATAGAAGCCGTGGTGTTTTATGGGCTGGCGGGGGTCTTGATGATCCTGCCCGTATCAATCGCCTCCGCATTGGGCGGCGGGTTGATGCGTTTGATCGCGCCATTAACACCATTTCACCGCCGCAGCCTTTTTAACATTGGCTTGGCTATGCCCGAATTATCCCCCCAAGACCGCCAAAAAATCGCCATGGGTATGTGGATGCATTTGGGCCGTGTTTTGGGCGAATATCTGCACACCAAAACATTGGTCAAATCAAATCGCATCACCTATGACGGGCTAGAACACTTGGCCCCGCTGAAAGAAAAAGGCGGGTTTATGATCACCGCCCATCTCGGCAATTGGGAATTGGTGGTGGCGCCCGCGCTTGCCGTTGACCTGCCTGTTAATGTTGTGTTTCGGCGGATTAATAACCCGTTGATCTCAAAATTATTGATGCGGCGCGTTCAAGTCTTTGATGCTGTGTTCCAAAAAGGCCTTGAAGGTGCGCGCGGCATGGCTTCAACCGTTAAATCAGGCAAAACATTTGTCGCATTGGTGGATCAAAAACTGCGTGAAGGCGAAATGCTGGATTTCTTTGGCCATAAAGCCTCCACCGCGGTTGCGCATATCAAATTGGCTGAAAAATTCAAAACCCCGATCGTGACCGTGCAAATCATCCGCACCAAGGGTTGTCATTTCCATATTGTCATCCGGCCGCTTGATCTATCGGCGTTTGACCCGAAAAATGCCGATTACGTCAATCAAGCCGGCACTTATATCAATAGCGTTCTTGAAGGCTGGATTCGCGAAAACCCTGAACAATGGATGTGGCCGCATCGCCGCTGGCCCGCCAGTAAAGGTGAGGTTTATATCCCGCCTCAAAATGATTCTGCATCAGAATAGATCAGCCTGACCTGTGTCTTTTGGGCTTTTGGCCTTCTTGCTGGCGGGTTTTTTAGGCGGGTTTTGCGGCGAAGGCGTCCCATCCCATCGGCCCAAAGTAGCGTCACGCTGACCTTTGGCCAATTTCAGGTTCAATACCGTGCCATCTTGATATTGATCGGCGGAGCGCATCACCTGTCCATCAGGCCCTGTCACAAGCGCGAAACCTTTTTCTAGAATACGTTGAAAAGACCCTGCTTCCAGCAAACGGCTGGCTTGCTGAAAACGGTTTTGCTGGCGGGTGATGACCTGGTCAAACTGGCTTTCCAGCCGTGAGACAGCAAGGTCAAGTTTTGATGCCGCCCGGGTGATTTCTTCCCCTGGGCCAGTGATGCGATCGGCTATCGCGCTGAGCTGGGATTGGCAGCGCGTCAACCGGCGGCCCATGGCATCCACAGCCCGCAAATCCAAATCGGACAGCGCTGAAGCGGCACGGCGCAATTGTTCAGACGGAAGCGGCAGACGATCGGATTGCCGGCGCAAAGCCTCACCCAAATGATTGAGCCGTGACTCCATGCGGCGATCAAGGCTGGAAAACGCCAGATCAAGCCGCTGGGCCTTTGATGACAAGAGCATTTCAGGATCACCCAAAGCCCGTTCCATGGACCGTAAAATCTGTGATGACCGTTCAAAATGCTGGCCTAAATTGCGCGTCAGACGGCCTTCTAAATCCGTGATGCGGGCGGATAATTCGGCTTTGACCGGCACTGCCAATTCAGCTGCCGCCGTCGGAGTGGGCGCGCGTAAATCAGCCGCCAGATCAATCAGCGTGTGATCGGTTTCATGGCCAACCGCTGAAATAAGCGGCAGGCGGCAAGCGGCAGCGGCACGCACCACCTGTTCTTCATTAAACGCCATTAAATCTTCTAATGAGCCGCCACCCCGCGCCACAATCACCAGATCAGGCGGGGTAATCGGCGGGTTGTCCTGATCCAACAACCCATCAAAACCTGCGATGGCGGCAGTGATTTGATCCGCCGCGCCTTCGCCCTGCACCATTACTGGCCAAACATAAACTTGGGTGGGGAAACGTTCTTCAAGGCGGTGCAGAATATCCCTGATGACAGCGCCAGTGGGGCTTGTCACAACGCCAATCACTTGCGGCATGACCGGCAAAGGTTTTTTATGGGCAACATCAAACAGGCCTTCGGCCGCCAGCCGCCTTTTGCGTTCTTCGAGTTGCTTTAACAGCGCGCCTTCGCCTGCCAATTCAATATCTTTGATGACAATCTGATATTTTGACCGCCCGGGATAAGTGGTCAATTTACCGGTGGCGACGACATCAAGCCCTTCTTCGGGCTGGATGGAAAGTTGCCCTGCCACAGTTTTCCAGCAGACCGCATCAAGGGTGGTGTTTTCATCTTTCAAGGTGAAATAGATATGGCCTGATGCAGCACGGGTGGGGCGTGATATTTCTGCCCTGACGCGGACTTGGTCATAAACACTTTCCACCGTCTTTTTCAGTGACGCTGATAACTCACTAAGCGATAGAACGGGATTATTTGAAACTGGCGGTGGTGAAATTTGATCCTGCATGGTATCAGAATAAGCATCTTATGGGTTAAGATCAATCAGCGCGATCAACATGATTGATACGATCAAATCGATTGATAAAGAAATGGGGCAAAGTGATGAATGTTCTTTTAATTGGCAGTGGCGGGCGTGAACATGCGCTGGCCGATCAAATCGACCGGTCGCCTTTGCTCAGCAAACTCTATGCCGCCCCGGGCAACCCTGGCATTGCCTCGCTTGCTGAATGTGTTGATCTCGACGCCACTGATCATAACGCGGTGATTAATTTTGCCAAAGACCACGATATTAATCTTGTGGTGATTGGCCCGGAAGCCCCATTGGTGGCGGGGCTTGCCGATGATTTATCCGATGCGGGGATCGCGGTCTTCGGGCCATCGGGCGCGGCGGCACAATTGGAAGGGTCAAAAGATTTCGCCCGTGCTTTCTGCGCGAGGCATAACATCCCGCAACCTAAATTTGCCAGTTTTGAAACGGTGGATGCAGCACGCGCCCATCTGACCACGCATTACCCTGATGGTTATGTCGTGATTAAGGCGGATGGACTGGCGGCAGGCAAAGGGGTGGTGGTCTCCGATGATATGGATCAAGCCATGGAAGCCATCACCATGATGCTGGAAGACAACCGTTTCGGTGATGCCGGTGCCCGTGTTGTGATCGAAGATCGTATCGAAGGCACAGAAGCGTCTTTATTCGCCATGGTCGATGGTGAAAATGCGATTATGATCGGGTCTGCCCAAGACCACAAACGCGCCTATGACAATGATGAAGGCCCCAACACGGGCGGCATGGGCGCGGTTTCGCCTGCCCCTGCTTTGAGTGATGCGCTTTGCCAAGACGCATGGGATAACATTGTTCTGCCTGTGGTGCGCGGCATGGCGGCCGAAGGCATGCCCTATCGCGGGTTTCTTTATACAGGGCTTATGCTGACCAAAACAGGCCCGCAAGTGATCGAATTTAATTGCCGTTTTGGTGATCCCGAAGCCGAAACCATCTTACCGCGCCTGAAATCTGATTTGCTGTCTGCCATGGCGACAGCCGTTGAAGGCGGGCTTGGCCATACGGATTTGCGGTTTCATGATGGCGCGGCGGTGACCGTTGTGATGGTCAATGGCGGCTATCCCGGGGCCTATGATAAAGGTGGGGTGATCAATGGCCTGATGCCAGAAGATGGTGATGCCCATGATTCGACTGATCCAACCATTGTCTATCATGCGGGCACGGCTGAAAAAGACGGTGCGATTATCGCCACCGGCGGGCGTGTTTTAGCCGTGACAGGCATGGGGGCGGATCAAGCCACGGCACGGCAAGCCGCCTATGATCGGGTGGCGCGCATTTCTTGGCCCAATGTGTTTTACCGCAAGGATATCGCCAAAGGTTAAATCACCTTTTCGATTGGAAAAAATCTTTCAGCAATTGCGATGCCGCCTCCCCGCTTAGGCCTGAATAAATCTCAGGCTTGTGATGACAGGTCGCATGATTAAAGACGCGGGGGCCATGACTGACCCCGCCGGATTTCGGGTCCTCTGCGCCATAATAAACCCGCCGCAAACGGGCATGGGCAATCGCGCCTGCACACATGGGGCAAGGCTCCAACGTCACCCAGAGATCACAATCGTTCAGCCTGTTTTGCCCCAATTTCGATGCCGCCTCACGGATCACCAGCATTTCTGCATGGGCGGTTGGGTCACCATCACGTTCGACGCGATTGCTGGCCGATGCGATCACCTCACCTTCGGCATTGGTGATGATGGCGGCAACAGGCACTTCACCTTCGGCCATGGCATCACGGGCAAGGCTGAGGGCCATTGTCATGGGGTTATTGGCAAAACGTGACTCAGTCATGGCGACACCATCGCATATTTTGATGGCTTTCGCTATGATGAGAGGATATGAAAGGCACATGATGACAGATAAACCACAGCAGTCTTACGGCAAAAAGCCCCGTCCCAACAATAAATCACAGGGCTCAAAACATAAGCGCCCCCAATCCAAGCGATCTAGACCTCAGCCATCTGCAGCCGATAAATCCGCCAAGCAAGAGGCCTTGGCGAAACTGTTTGAAGGCAATACCGGCGCGGAACGGATTGCCAAAAAAATCGCCCGTGCTGGGTTTTGTTCCCGCCGTGATGCTGAACGCTGGATCGAAGATGGCCGGGTCAGCGTCAATGGCCAGGTGTTATTAACCCCGGCTTATAATGCCACCCCAGAAGATATCATCACGGTTGATGGCAAAACATTAGAAGCCGCCGAAGCCCCAAGGTTATGGCGCTATTACAAGCCGCGTGGATTGGTGGTGAGCCACCGTGATGAAAAAGACCGCGACACTGTTTTTGACCATTTGCCTGATCACCTGCCAAGGGTGGTCAGCGTCGGGCGGCTTGACCTTGATTCCGAGGGGCTGTTGTTGCTGACCAATTCAGGTGATCTGGCGCGGTATTTGGAATTGCCGGATACAGGCTGGACGCGGAAATACCGCGTGCGAGTGCGCGGACGGGTTGAGGTTGAAAAACTCAATGCCCTCAGCCATGGGATCATCATTGATGGCGTCAATTATCGCGGGGTTGAAGCCCAGATTGATCGCCAGATGGACAGCAACGCTTGGCTGACTGTTGTGTTGCGGGAAGGTAAAAACCGTGAGATTCGTAAAATTATGGAGCATTTGGGCTATCCAGTAAGCCGCCTTATCCGCGTCAGTTTTGGTCCGTTCAAACTGAACCAAATGGAAGAAACTGACGTTGAAGAAGTCAAAACCAATATTCTGCGGGATCAATTGGGGTTGCCGCGGCTAAAAGAACGGCCTGATGCCCAAACAAATAACAAGCCAGCGGCAAAAGGCTGGGCCAAAGCCAAAACATCATCAACAGCAGGAAAGACGAAAAATGCGCATCATCAGCGGCAAAAGACGCGGCGCCCAACTGGTCGTTCCTGAAGGCGGGATTGTCCGCCCAACAGCAGACCGGGTGCGGCAGGGGCTGTATAACCTCTTGCAAGGGGGGCGATATGGCAAGCCTTTTGAAGTCGCGGTGATCGCTGATGTGTTTGCCGGCAGTGGCGCGCTTGGGCTTGAGGCATGGTCTCGCGGGGCGGATGATATCGTCTTTATTGAAAACAACCCAACCGCCATCAAATCCTTAACCGCCAATATTGAAAAATTAGACGCTGGCGATGATGTCACGGTGATACGCCGTGACGCCACCAGAAACATGGCTTGGCCAACAGCGGCGGCGGGCTTGGTTTTTATCGATCCCCCATGGCAATATCATGATGATGACCCTGATTTGGCGCTTTTGGCTTTGACCAATCTGATCAATATGGGGGCGGTTGCAACAGATGCGCTGATTTCAATTGAACATGATACCCGCCGTCCTGCCCAATTGCCCCATGGGGTTGAACATCTAGAGACCCGCAATTGGGGAAAATCAGCCTGCACGATTTGCGCTTATCGCGGCTAGCGGCGGCTGAACAGTTTTTCGATATCTTTCAGGCTTAACGCGATCCAAGTTGGACGACCATGGTTGCATTGCCCGGACCGAGGGGTGACTTCCATTTCCCGCAACAACGCGTTCATTTCATCGGGATTCAATCGCCGCCCTGCCCGCACCGACCCATGGCATGACATGGTGGCCAGCACATGATTGATTTTATCTTCAAGGATGGTGCTGCTGCCCAGATGCTGCAATTCTTCAATGATGTCGTTGATCATGGTGCTGGCATTGGCTTGCCCCAAGATGGCGGGGACTTCGCGCACCAGAATGGCACCATCCCCAAAACTTTCCACCACCAGCCCCAATTGCGCCAGCATATCTTGATGGTCGAGCAAAAGCCCGGCTTCGGCCTGGCCTGGTTCCACCACTTCAGGCAATAACAACATTTGACGTTTGATGCCGCCTTCTTCTAAGGCTTTTTTCATACGTTCCATCACCAGCCGTTCATGGGCAGCATGCTGATCAACAATGGTGATGCCATCTGATGTTTCGGTGATGATATAGGTGCTGTGGAATTGCGCCCGTGCCGCGCCCATTGGGTATTGATCT
>WTHX01000101.1:9046-17146 GCA_011522975.1 Alphaproteobacteria bacterium
CTGTTTCATTGGCTTCAACCCCTGTCAGCGGGGTTTGGGCATCAATCCCATAGCCTGAATAAGACCGGCCTGAATAAGACCTACCTGAATATTGCCCCCCTGAAAATTGTGGACGGTGCTGCGCGCTTTGGCGAAGTTGATCCAGCATCGCCTCACCTCCTGCTGATGTGGCGGTTTGGCTGGCGGCCATTAATTCCGATTGCAACGCTCCAATCACTAAGCCGCGAATAAATCCAGCATCACGAAACCTGACCTCTGTCTTGGCGGGGTGAACATTGACGTCCAAATCTTCTGGCGGCAGGGATAAAAACAGCACCACCACGGGATGACGCCCACGCGGCAAGGTATCGCCATAAGCAGCGCGCACCGCCCCCAACCATTGCCGATCACGAACAGGCCGGCCATTGACAAATAAATGCATGGCCGCCGTTGTTGGTTTGTTGAATGTCGGCAGGCCAATAAAACCTGATAGCGTGACATTGCCGCGCTGGGCATTGATATGCCGCGCTTCATCAGCAAAAGTGCCGCATAAAATATCGCGCATCCGCAATCGAGATGCGGCTTCAGGATCAGCCGCTAAATCAAGCCCATCTATGACACGTTGAGGCAGATCAAGAAAGGTTTTATCCTGATCGCTCAATTTAAAAGCCACATCGGGATGCGCCATCGCCAGTCGCTTAATCATATCGGTGCATTGCATGGCTTCTGTCCGCGGCGTTTTCATAAATTTCAACCGCGCTGGCGTTGATTGAAACAATTGCGTCACTTCAACCCTAGTGCCTTTTTGCCGTGACGATGGTTTGACCGCCCCAACTTGCCCTTGGTCAACCGTGATTTCCCACGCTTCATCACTGCCTTGACGGCGGCTGGCCAGTGTCAAGCGACTGACTGATCCGATTGAAGGCAAAGCCTCACCCCTGAAGCCAAAATGGTGGATTGAGGTGATGTCATCATCAGGAAGTTTTGATGTCGCGTGGCGTTCTACCGCAAGGCTTAATTCTTCTGGCGTCATGCCGATGCCATCATCATCAACCACCAACCCATCTAACCCACCATTAACAAGGCGGATATCAATTCGGCTGGCGCCAGCATCAAGGGCATTTTCAACCAACTCTTTAATCGCTGACGCGGGACGCTCTACGACCTCACCCGCCGCGATCTGATTGATGATCACATCGGGCAAGCGTCTGATTAAAGAAGTCATGGTTTATTCCACCGTAATAGGTGTGCCTTCAACAGGATCAATGGCAGGGGTCGGGGTGGCGGTGATGCCTTGGCCTTTTTCGAACGCCTTACGCAGGCGAAGGGCTTCTTTCTGGGAATCCAGATTAGGCCCTACATTCGGCTGACCGCCGAAAATAATTTCAATCGGCAAACGGCGTTCCAATTGGATGCCATAGGTTTCTTCATTGACCAATTCACGGATACCGGCAATGCGATTTTCTGTCCCTAATAAAGCGTCAAAAGCGCTGGCATCTGTGCTGGCGTTTTTCGTCAAAACGCGGGTGCTGACCGAAACGGCATCGGTGCTGGAGACTGGCGCTTCGGCGGTGTCATTTTCAGGATTGAGGTTAAAGTTCGGCGGCAATGTCAGCGGCGGGCGCACCACCACTTCAAATTCATCGGGTGCTGATTTGGTTTTGCCCAAGGCTTCATCAACGCTAGAACAACCAGAGGTCACCATGGTTAAAGCCGACAGCCCTAATACCATTGATACCACAGGTGAGATGATCTTTTGTTTCATCTTGTTCAGTCTCCTCATTATCAACACCGCTTAAGGGCATCTTCCCTATTATAGGGCATCATTCTATGGCTTCCAAGACAGGACTTGCCGATTATGACTTTTGGGGCTTGTTGATAAATGGCGCTAAAATCATCATCCCAGCCCCTATGGTCACCCCCATGTCTGCTACATTAAAGGCAGGCCAGTGGTATTGGCCAGCAAAAAGATCAATAAAGTCAATGACCGCCCCATAAATCATGCGATCAATGGCATTGCCCAAAGCACCGCTGGCCATCAAGATCGCCCCAATGCGGGAAAGCCTATCCCAGCTCCGCGCGATCCATGGCAATAAAGCACCGACAGCCAAGGCCAGTATCGTCAGCCCCCATTTGACCAAATCGCCGCCACCGCTCAGCATCCCAAAACTCATGCCTGTATTCCAAACAGGCACAAGATTAAAAAAAGGCAAAACTTCGATGACACGTGGCGGCTGAAACACCGCCGCCAAAGCCATTTGTTTGGTGACCTGATCAACACCCATCAGACCTAGGACGCCAATATAGGCTGTTAGAAGGCTAGGGAATGATCTTTTGTCATGATTCATTAGGCTATTCTGCCGCGGTTAAATCCATGGTGCTGGTGACATCTTCACAGCGTTTGCACATGGCGTCTTCTTCGGCGCTGACTTCAGGCAAGATTTTCCAGCAACGCTGGCATTTTTCACCTTCCGCAAGAGCAACCGTGACGCCGATCATTTCATCATCCTCGGCCAAAGTTGCGTCCTTTGGCGGCGTGGCTTCAACTAGGCTTGCGCTGGAAGTGATGAAAATATCAGCCGCATCAAGACCGTCAAAAGCACTGATAACGCCGGCAGGTGCATAAAGCGTTGGATGGGCTTGCAGAGATGATTTCACCACCCCTTCGGCGCGGAGTTTTTCAATCGCCCCTGTCACCACCAATCGCGCATCCCTGATCCGCGCCCATCTGAGCCCAAGCTCCGCATCAACCCATTCTTCAGGCATATCGCGCCAGACTTGGAAATGGACTGATTCTTTCGGGTTTGGATAGCGTGTTTGCCAGGCTTCTTCAGCGGTAAAGCAAAGGATTGGCGCCAGCCATGGCACCAAGCAATTGAAGATTTCATCCATCACCGTGCGACACGCCCGACGCTCAATTGATTTCGCGTCAGCGCAATAAAGCGTGTCTTTGCGAATATCAAAATAAAACGCTGATAAATCGCCATTACAGAAATGGTGCAAAGTCGTGAAGACTTGATGGTAATCATGGCCATCAATGGCTTTTCTGATGGTGGCGTCAATTTCCGTCAGGCGGTTCAACACCCAACGGTCAAGCGATGGCATATCTTTAGGCGCAACCCGTTCGTCTTCGGTGAAGCCATCAAGCGCCCCCAGAAGATAACGGAATGTA
This sequence comes from Alphaproteobacteria bacterium, assembly GCA_011522975.1. Taxonomy (GTDB): domain Bacteria; phylum Pseudomonadota; class Alphaproteobacteria; order Puniceispirillales; family UBA1172; genus JAGWAQ01. The sequence continues at coordinate 12,198 of WTHX01000101.1, forward strand.
TTGCGCAATCGGCGATAATGATCAACCTGACGTTGCAGAATTTCTTTGCCGATCCTAAGGTCATCATAATAGTCCGAATTCGCCACCCAAATGCGGAGAATATCAGCGCCATTTTCTTTGATCACATCCTGCGGCGTGACGGTATTGCCCAATGATTTGGACATTTTCCGCCCTTGTTCATCAAGCACAAAACCATGGGTCAGAACGCTGTCATAAGGGGCACGCCCTCTTGTGCCGCAACTTTCCAGCAGCGATGAATGGAACCACCCGCGATGCTGATCAGAGCCTTCAAGATACATATCAGCCGGCCAAGACATATCGTTATTGCCTTCGAGCAAAAACGCATGGGTTGAGCCACTGTCAAACCAAACATCGACAATATCGGTTACCTGTTCATAATCATCAGGGTTGTAATCTTCGCCCAAGAACCGTTCAACGGGGCTGGCGAACCATGCATCCGCGCCTTCTTTTTCAAAGGCTTCAACGATCCGGTCAATCACCGCTTGATCGCGCAACGGCTCACCGCTGGCTTTATGAACAAAGACCGGGATCGGCACGCCCCAAGCCCGCTGGCGGCTAATGCACCAATCAGGACGGCCAGCGATCATGCTGGTCAAACGGCTTTGACCAACAGGCGGGTAGAACACGGTTTCAGACAAAGCCTTGAGCGCGGTATCACGCAAGCCATGGCTTTCCATCGAAATAAACCATTGCGGGGTGTTGCGGAAAATCAATGGCGCGTGACTCCGCCATGAATGGGGATAAGAATGGGTCACCTGACCCCGGCCGACAAGCGCGCCTAATTCGGCCAGTTTATCGGCAATGGCAGGGTTGTCTTTCAAGGCAGACATGCCCGCAAAATGCGGCAAATGTTCCATCAACCGGCCATCAGCGGCAACAGTTTCAGGCACAGGCACGCCATGGGCAATCCCCAGAATATAATCTTCTGCACCATGACCCGGCGCGATATGCACCAGCCCTGTGCCTTGTTCGGTGGTGACGTAATCAGCCGGCAACATTGGCACATCATGATCATAGCCTTGGCCATGAAGCGGGTGCATCAAGACGGTATCTTTGAATGTATCGGGCGATACCGCAGTCTCACGGCTCATGCCTGTGATGCCGCAAGCCGAGGCGATATCATCGGCAAGGTCATCAGCAAAGACCAGACGATCCCCTACCTTGGCAAGAGCGTCTTCTGCAACGGCATCGATATGATAGATGCTATAGGCGATCTCTTCACCATAGGCGGTGGCGCGGTTGCCCGGCATTGTCCATGGGGTTGTCGTCCAGATCACGATTTGCGCGCCAGCCAGTTCAGCCATCGGTGATGATTTGACAGGGAAACGCGCATAGATGGTGGTCGACGTGCGATCGAAATATTCAATTTCGGCTTCCGCCAAGGCTGTTTTTTCCACGGCAGACCACATCACAGGCTTGGTGCCACGGAACAAAGACCCGTTCATCAAGAATTTGCCAATTTCACGCGCGATCACCGCTTCCGATGAATAGGCCATAGTCAAATAAGGCGCATCCCAATTGCCCATAACGCCCAGACGCTGAAATTCTTCGGACTGAACATTGACCCAATGGCTGGCAAAATCACGGCATTCGTTGCGGAACTCAACGATCGGCACATCATCTTTATTAAGTTTTTTCTTACGGTATTGTTCTTCAATTTTCCATTCGATCGGCAGGCCATGGCAATCCCAACCCGGGACATAATTGGCGTCTTTGCCGATTGATGATTGAAAACGGTTGATCAAATCTTTCAAAATTTTATTCAGCGCATGGCCAATATGCAGATTGCCATTGGCATAGGGCGGGCCATCATGAAGGATAAATTTTTCATGACCTTGGCGGCGGGCGCGCAATTCTTCAAAGAAATTCATCTCATCCCACATGGCTTGAATTTCAGGCTCTTTCTTGGGCAAGCCTGCGCGCATGGGGAAATCAGTCTTGGGCAGAAAAACTGTTTTTTTCAAATCTTTTGACATCGGTCAGGTTAATCCTTGGTTGGTCTTATGATCAGCGATCATGGTGATGAGGTATAAGAGGTTAAATCAACCCCGTGTTGTTTTGATGAAATTGCCGCGCCGCATCGGCATCAAGGGCAATTTGATTTTTCAATTGATCAAAATTTTCAAAGGCACGTTCCGCTCTAATGTGATCAAGCAGGAAAATATTCACCCGCTGGCCGTATAAGTCCCCATCATAGTCAAAAACATGGACTTCCAGCAAGACACCTCGGTCAATTGCGGTGGGGCGCACCCCGATATTGGCGACACCACCCATCATCGGCGCATCGGGCTGATCCACCAAACAAGCCGCCACCGTGTAAACGCCAAAAGCAGGTTTGGTCATTTCAGGCAAGGTGATATTGGCGGTAGGGAAGCCGATTGTGCGTCCCCGCTGATCGCCTTTGATCACCTCGCCGCTGATGATGTAAGGCCGCCCCAGCAAAGATGCAGCGGTGGTCACATCGCCTGTTTTGATCAAGTCACGAATGCGGGTTGATGAAATGACGTGATCACTATCTTGGATCAATCCAACGGCTTGAGTGGTGATGCCAAAATCCTGTCCAAGGGTTTTGATTAAATCCATCCCCCCTGAACGGTTGTTGCCAAAGCCAAAATCTTCACCCGCGTAAAGTGTCCCCACACCCAATGCTGGCAAGACAGATGTAACAAAGTCTTCGGCACTGGTCTGGCGCATAGCATCATCAAAGGTCAGGCGTAAAATCACCTTAATGCCCATGGCGGCGATAAAGGCTGATTTATCCTGATCATCGGTCAGAGCAAAACCTTCGGCATCAGGGTTAAAAAACCGTCTTGGATGCGGCGAAAACGTGATAACCGCGGGGGTTTTACCATCGCTGACAGCCGATTTAATCAAATGTTGATGGCCCAGATGAACGCCGTCAAAATTGCCAATCGCCGCCGCCAAACCTTGCGGGAAATCAAGCGGCGCATCACCGATTGACCAATCGATTACCTGCACGTCTTGGGGCAATGTTGTTTGTGGAAAAATCATCGGCTGCATCAGAATGTTAGGAATAAAAACTTACGCCGATGATGTAGCAAAATTAAACACGGCTTTCCATTATAATTTATTGCTTTCAATTTTCGCCTGACCTTCTGCTCAGCCAACATAATCCATCCGCTCTCTCTGCGGTAAAATCACGGCCTACGCTTGAACATTGAGGGGAGGTCTGACAATATATCGATATTAACAATCAATCCCAAAAGTGAGCCGATTATGGACGCAACCGAATGGCCTGACATTATCCGCAATATGGATTTTTCAATTGTGCTGGATGGCTTGGCCAATGGCCTTGCCGCGCTGGTCATTATTGCCATTGGTATTTTCATCAGCCGACGCATCAATTCAGCCTTGCGGAAATATCTTGGCCGCGTCAAAGGGTTTGATGACACATTAATCCCACTGGCAGCATCAGTTGTCCGCTACATGATCCTGATTGTGACGCTGGTTGCCGCTTTGGGCAGTTTCGGGATTCAAACAACATCCATCATTGCCGTTTTGGGCGCTGCGGGCTTGGCGATTGGCCTTGCGCTTCAGGGCACGCTTTCCAATGTTGCCGCGGGGGTGATGCTGTTATTCCTGCGGCCTTTCCAAGTCGGTGATTGGATTGATACAGGTGAAAATTCAGGCACGGTTAATGAAATTGGGCTTTTCACCACCATCGTTACCACATTTGATAATGTCTATATTTCGATCCCGAATTCACAGATTTGGGGTGGGCGTGTTGTTAACCATTCGAAAAATGATACCCGCCGCATGGATATTGATATTGGCATCGCCTATTCCACTGATCTTGACCATGCTGAAAAGACCATGCTGAAACTGGCGGAGGATGACCGTGTTTTGGCGGAACCTGCCGCCCAGTTTTTGGTGGTCAGTTATGATGACAGCGCGATTACTGTTCGGCTTAGGCTTTATGCCAAAAATGATGTCTATTGGCCGCTTTATTGGCAAATGATGCGGCAGGTCAAGCCTGCCCTTGATGCCGCGAATATTGAAATTCCTTTCCCGCAACGCGAATACAGAGTGATCAACCCTTCTTGATATGACGTCTTCACCCCATCTTATTTCGCGTGATAGTTTGGCCAATGGCACGATCCAGCAAATGGTGGTGGACCGTGATGGCCAGGGTGCTGATATTCTCAGTGATGACGAACTTTTAGCCTCCCGCCGCAGCCTGATTCCCGACGATTATCAAGGTGACGTCTGGCTGTTTGGCTATGGGTCACTGATTTGGAATCCTGTTCTGGAGATTGCTGAACGTCAGATTGGCCGTATTTATGGCTATCACCGCCGCTATTGCCTGTTGACTAAAATTGGTCGTGGCACGCCTGAAAACCCTGGGCTGATCTTGGGGCTTGACCATGGTGGGTCGTGCACAGGGCAAGCCTTGCGGATTTGCCATACCGCTAATCTTGCTGATGAACTTGATCTTTTGTGGAAGCGGGAGATGCTCAACCAATCGTATCTGCCTAAGAAAGTGATGATGCATGCCGAAGATGGCCGCAAAATTGAAACCATCACCTTTGTCATGAACCATCAAAGCCCCAGTTATGTTGCTGACCTTAGCCTTGATGAAAAGGCCCGAATCATCGCCGAAGCAGAAGGCTTTTTGGGCACGTCCTATGACTATCTTGATCTGACCTTGGCCAGCCTTAATGATTTGGGGATTAAAGACCGCTATCTTAATCAGATCATGAAAAAAATTGCGCAACTCAGCGATAAATCAGCCGATTAAAACCAACTTGGCCACAAAACCATGGGGGTATAAAAAAATATACTGGTCAAAAGCGATATTTTGGCTTAGGTTGCACCCCTCAAGCCAGACAAGACATCTTGTCAGACCTTGTTAGCGAGTGTGGCGGAATGGTAGACGCAGTGGATTCAAAATCCACCGGTGGCAACAC
>WTHX01000133.1:0-8423 GCA_011522975.1 Alphaproteobacteria bacterium
CGGTCACCTATGACAATCTCTTTAGCCTGATGGCTGATTTGCGCGGCATGGGGGAGGCCAACGCTTTGCATGGCCGGGTCAAGCGGATGACCAGCAAATCTGTTTTCATGCGGGCGGCTGAAATTTATCAGCAGCGTTTCGCCACTGAAGATGGCCGCATCAAAGTTGATTTTGAAATTGTTACTTTAACCGGCTGGGCACCTGATGCCAGTCAACCGAAACCGTTGAAACCAGGGTCTGCGAACCATAGTTTAGCGTCAGCGCTTGGCGTAGAGGAAAGAGGGATGGATGAAGGCGGTTTTGATACCGGTCAACAAGACTCCGAAGATTAAAACGGATTACAGTAAATCCTGAAGCATGGCGACCAAGGGTTTATCGGCGGGCGGCATGGGGTAATCCCCCAAACGTGGTGGGCGTACCCAAATCACTGGATTGTTTTCTTTTGGGGTTGGCGTGCCATGCCACCGACGGCAGACATAAAGCAACAACAACAGATGAAAATCATCATAGTCGTGACTGGCAAAGGTTAGCGGCGCAAGGCATGATTCCTTGGTGTTGACCGCCAATTCTTCATCCAATTCACGGATCAAGGCTGATTCTGGGGTTTCGCCTGGCTCAACTTTACCGCCTGGAAATTCCCACAAGCCGGCCATGGCTTTGCCTTCAGGCCGCTGGGCCAAAAGAACACGGCCATCGACATCAATTAATGCTGCTGCTGAAACGAATACTGTGGGTTTCATATCACGACCGATAATCGGCATTGATGGTGATATAGCCATGGGTTAAATCACAGGTCCAGACTTGCGCCTGACCATGGCCAAGACCAAGATCAACATCAATATGAATGTCGCGGGTTTTCATATGGTCAGCCACAGGGGTTTCGTCATAATCATCGACACGGTCACCGTTATGGGCAATCACTGTGCCGCCAATCGAAATGCTCAAACGATCACGATCAGCAGGTTCACCTGATTTGCCGACAGCCATGACCACCCGCCCCCAATTGGCATCTTCGCCAGCGATGGCGGTTTTGACCAAAGGTGAATTGGCAATGGCAAGACCAATGCGGCGCGCGGATTGGTCATCTTCAGCACCGGTGATGGTGATGGTGATCAGTTTTTCAGCGCCCTCACCATCACGAACAATTTGTTGGGCCAGATCAACCATCACGTCTTTCAAGGCGGCTTGGAATTGGGTTAAGCCATCGCCTGAAATCTCTAGGCCTGTTTGCCCTGTCGCCATGACAATGACCGTGTCACTGGTGGAGGTATCGCCATCAACAGTGATGGCATTAAAACTTTCATCGGTGACTTGATGGGTGATCGTGGCCAAGTCATCTTTTGAAATCTTGGCATCAGTGCCGATAAACGCCAGCATCGTTGCCATATCAGGGGCAATCATGCCTGACCCTTTGGCAATTCCTGTGATGGTGATGGCCTCGCCATTAATGGTGACTTTTCGTGAGGCGGCTTTGGCAAAAGTATCGGTGGTCATGATGGCGGCGGCGGCATCTGCCCAAGATTGATCCGAAAGATTAGCGGTCAATTTCGGCAAATAGCCTGTGATGGCCTGATCATTCATTGGCTCACCGATCACCCCTGTGGAGGCGAGAAGGATATCTTCGGGCGCGACTGAAAACGCATCAGCACTTGCTTTCGCCATGCGGTCAACTGAGGCGAGCCCCCGCTTGCCGGTGAACGCATTGGCATTGCCCGCATTGACCAAAACTGCTTTGGCCGTGCCTGTCTTTAAAACGTCTTTGCACCAATCCACCGCCGCTGAACAGGTTTTTGACCGTGTCAAAGCCCCTGCCACAACGGCCTTATCATCGGCCACCATCAGCATGACGTCATCACGGCCTTTGTATTTCATGCCGCTGGCGGCTGTTGCCAGTTTTATTCCAGCAACAGGATGCAGTTCAGGCATTGATGATGGCGCAAGTGGTGAGCGTTTCATGGGTTAATTTCCAGATTGGCGGGCTTCTTCGGCGGCACGCACCTCATCCAAAGATAGGCGGCTGATCTCTGCTTTTGATCTGAGGTCAGCGATGATTGAGCCTGCGATTTTAACGGAGATTGATGACCGCAATTGATCCCGCACATCAGCCAAAGCAGGGGCATCAGCCACACGGCGATCTTCAACTTTGATCACATGCCAGCCAAATTGCGTTTGAACAGGGTCTTTGGAATAGGACCCGACGTCCATTTGAAAACTGGCCAGCTCAAAACTTGGCACCATGGCGCCGCGGCGGAAATATCCCAACTCTCCGCCGTTAGGGCCACTGGGGCCTGTTGATAATTCTTTCGCCAAATCGGCAAAATCTTCACCATTATCAAGACGCTTGATGGCATCCACGGCGGCATCTTTGCTGTCGAGCAGAATATGGCGGGCGCGGGTTTCGGTGCGGCTTTCGGTATCCGCCACCAGATCATTATAACTTTGGTTGATCATATCTTCATTGATGCGGCTGTTGAGCGCATCATTGAGCCATGCTTCTGCAATGACGCGATCATAGGCACGTTCTGCAATTTCTTTTAGCAATGGGTTTTCAGCCAAGCCAGATTCAATCGCGGCATTGGCGGTAAGTTTTGTGTCGACGATATCATCGATCACGCTGTTGTAATACACATCAATCGGCTGATTGCGGACATTGTCGGGCAATTGATTGATGATGCTGCCAACCAAATTAAGACTGTACCCTTGGCCGTTGATGGTTAGCACTTCAAGCGAGGTATCTTGAGATTGGTCTTGCGCCAATGCTTGCATAGGCTGAGCGGCGACAGCCATGATCATGGCCATCCCCGTCAAATGGGCAAAGATCCCAGAACGCTTTTTGTGCTGGTTACGCTGAGGATGATGGCAAGACATGGATATCTCCTGAAATAATTTCGTGGGGTATAAAACCACCGCTGAATAAACCATTCATATTGAAAAACTGTTAATGGGCTATCATGTATAGACAAAGCCTGCAAGAAAACATGGGTCTAAAGGCGTAATTTAACGTTTTTCGGGACCATTTTATTGACTTTCCTGTTGGCATCGTCCTAATGAGATGGGGGCAATTGAATTGAACCCCAATTCGCGTTCTTAATCTGCCCATGAATATGAGAGGGTTTTCATGTTTTCATCACTGGCCAAATCATTATTCGGGGATTCCAACGATCGTGAAATTAAAAAATTCAATCCGCTGATCGAACAAATCGCGGGATTTGAACCTGCTTTGGAAGCGCTGGATGATGACGCGCTGAAAGCCAAAACAGATGAATTTAAAACGCGGCATCAGAATGGTGAAAGCCTTGATGACTTGTTGCCAGAAGCCTTCGCTACCGTTAGGGAAGCCGCCAAACGCACCATTGGACAGCGTCATTTTGATGTTCAGATGATGGGCGGTATTGTCCTGCATCAAGGCCGCATCACCGAAATGAAAACAGGTGAAGGGAAAACCTTGGTTTCAACCCTTGCGGTTTATCTGAATGCCCTGACGGGTCAAGGCGTTCATGTGGTGACGGTCAATGATTATCTGGCGACACGCGATTCTCAATGGATGGGCCAGATTTATGAATTTCTGGGCTTATCTGTCGGCTGTATCACCAATGATTTAAACGATGATGATCGCCGCGCCGCCTATGGCGCTGATGTGACCTATGCCACTAATAACGAATTAGGTTTTGATTACCTGCGCGATAATATGAAGTTCCGCCTAGAAGATATGGTTCAGCGTGAGCCATATTTCGCGATTATCGATGAAGTTGATTCAATCCTGATCGATGAAGCGCGGACGCCATTGGTGATCTCAGGGCCAAGTGAACAATCGTCTCAGCTTTATGGCGCGGTGAACCAGATTATCCCAAAATTGGTGCCCGAAGATTACGATCTTGATGAAAAACAACGCACCGCCACCTTGACCGAAGAAGGCATTGCCCATGTCGAAGAGGTGCTGGCCGAAGCCGGACTTATCCAAAGTGGCACGCTTTATGACGCCGATAACATTTCATTATTGCATCACGTCAACCAAGCCTTAAAAGCCCATACCTTATTTCAGCGTGACACCCACTATATGGTCAAGTCAGGCCGGGTGGTGATTATTGATGAGTTCACAGGCCGTGCCATGGAAGGCCGCCGCTTTGGTGATGGCCAACACCAAGCGCTTGAAGCCAAAGAAGGACTGGACGTCCAGCCTGAAAATCAGACGCTGGCGTCGATCACCTTCCAGAATCTATTCCGCCTTTATGAAAAACTGGCGGGTATGACAGGCACAGCCCTGACCGAAGCCGGTGAATTTTCAGAGATTTATGGGCTCGATGTTGTCGCCGTGCCAACCAATAATGATGTTCAGCGGATCGACCATGATGATGAAGTTTATCGGACGTCGGCTGAACGCGATACCGCGGTTATTAACCAGATCAAAGAATGCCGTGACCGTGGCCAGCCTGTGTTGGTGGGGACGGTGACAATCGAAAAATCAGAAGCGCTATCAGCGGCACTGACAAAAGCCAAGATTAACCATCAGGTCTTGAATGCACGTTTCCATGAACAAGAAGCGGCTATTATCGCCGAAGCAGGTGAGACAGGGGCGGTGACAATCGCCACCAATATGGCCGGCCGCGGCACCGATATTCAATTGGGCGGCAATTTGGAAAAACGCATTGCTGAATCCGATGGCAAAGCCAAGACCATTGAAAAAATTACAGCCGAAGTTGAAGCCGATAAAGCCAAAGCACTGGATGCTGGCGGGCTATATGTGATCGGCACGGAACGCCATGAATCCCGCCGTATTGATAATCAGTTGCGCGGTCGTTCTGGCCGCCAGGGGGATAAGGGCGCATCGAAATTCTTCTTATCCCTTGAAGATGACTTGATGCGTATTTTTGGCTCTGAACGGCTTGACGGCATGCTTCAGAAATTAGGGCTCGAAGAAGGTGAAGCCATCATCCATTCATGGATCAATAAAGCCATTGAAAAAGCCCAATCTAAAGTTGAGGCACGCAATTTTGAAATCCGCAAACAATTGCTGAAATATGATGATGTCATGAACGATCAGCGGACGGTGATTTTTGATCAGCGTAAAGATATCATGCGGGCTGATGATGTTGCCGATACGGTCACGGATATGCGCCGTGAAGTGGCGGCTGGTGTCATTGAAGATGTCGCCCCTGAAGGCAGTTACCCCGACAGTTGGGATGCCGAAGCCTTGCGCCAAGGAGGTTTGCGTTACTTTGGCCTTGATATCCCTGCCGAAGACTGGATCAGCGAAGATGGCATGGATCATGACTTGATGGTGGAACGCCTGACGCAAATGGCGGATGCTCGCATGGCTGAAAAAGCCGTTCGTATTGGCCCTGAAAATATGCGCATGGCTGAAAAGTCATTGCTGTTGCAGGTGCTTGACCAGCAATGGAAAGATCACCTTTTGGCGCTTGACCATATGAAGCAAGCTGTGGGGCTCAGGTCTTACGCGCAAAAAGACCCGCTTAATGAATATAAGCGTGAAGCCTTTATCCTGTTTGATCGGATGCTGGATCAATTGCGCCAGACCACGACCTCGGTGATGGCTCATTTTGAGATTAAACAGCCTGAACCTGAACAGGCAGAAACCCCGCCGCCACCAGCCCAACAACAGGCTGGTTTCAATAACAAAACACCGCGGAACGCGCCTTGTCCTTGCGGGTCTGGTAAGAAATTTAAACATTGCCACGGCGCACTTTAGACTAGCCTAATCAATTTTGTTTTAACCGATTGTTGTGTGCTTGAAGCCTCAAGATGAAGTGATTATATCAAGGATATGATTAGTTTTAATTTGACATGCGGGAATGGCCACGGCTTTGAAGGTTGGTTCAAATCAACGGCTGATTTTGATGATCAAAAGTCACGGGGGTTTTTGACCTGCCCGATCTGTGATGACGCCAATATTGCCAAAGGCTTGATGGCACCTAATGTGGCGGCAAAATCCAATACAAAAAATAATATGAAGGTTGAACGCAGTGTCATGCCCACCACGCCTGCACCGGCTCAACCGATGCCTCAAAAACAAGTGCAATTGCCGCAAATCACCCCGGAAATGGCAGCAGCAGCGGCTGAAGCATTAGCGGAAATGCGAAAAGTTCAGAATAAAATTGTTGAAACCTGTGATGATGTTGGCGATGCCTTTGCCGAAGAAGCCCGCAAAATTCATTACGGCGAAACCGAAGCCCGGGGGATTTATGGCCATGCTTCGGATGATGAGGCTGAAGCGCTCCATGAAGAAGGCATTGAGATCACCAAAATGCCATGGCTGCCCAAAGAGCAGTGATTACAGAATAAGCCCTGAAGCGGCATAATTCATCAAAGGCATGCCGCCAAGGCTAAACCCGTTTAAGCGCGGTTGAATGCCAGTAATATCATCCAAATCAATGCCAACCTTTCGGGCTTCGGATTGCAATTCAGATGGTTTGACGAATTTTCGAGGGTCATGCGTGCCTTTTGGCGCCAATCGCAACAGATATTCAGCGGCGTATTTGACCAAAGCCACCCCTGCAACAGATCGATTGATGGTGGTCAGCATCACCATTGTCGATTGATCTTTGTTTTCATGGCCAAACCGCGCCATGGTGTTTAAAAACCCGATGCGGTCATTGACATGTTCGATCACTTCAGAGGCGATGATAATGTCAAAACTTGCGCCAGTGTCTGCAAGATTTTCCGCCGTGTCATGGCGATAATTAATATCAAGCCCTGCACGTTTGGCATGGTCGCGGGCGGCATTAATAGCCCCTTCACTGGCATCAATCCCTGTGACATGAGCCCCCAAACGCGCCAAGGGTTCAGCCAATAACCCGCCGCCACAACCAATATCCAGAACATCCAACCCTTGGAGTGATTTGCCCAGCAAACGATCCGCATGGCGTTTGATATAACGCACCCGTGCTGGTGTCATGGCTTGCAGGGCGGCAAAAGGGCCGCTTTCATCCCACCAATCATTAGCCAGATTTTCAAAATATCCGATCTCATCTGGATCGACGGATTGGCTTTGCTGATTATTTGCGAATGTCTGTGACATTATGGAGGTGTCCTTTTATGGGGGCGGCTTCCTTTTACGGTTCAATATACCCCTGAAAATTCAATATACCCTTGAAGTAAATGTCTATTCAGTCTATCAGATGGCTGTCTCATTCAGGATAGTCTATCAGATGCGGATCTGTTTTGTCATCTGATCCTGTATCAATAAGGCCAGTTAAAGGTAAGCCCATGGCGCGCATTGTGATGAAATTTGGCGGCACTTCCGTTGGAACAATCGAACGGATCAAGGCTGTCGCAGAAAAAGTCAAAACTCAGGTCGAAAACGGCGATCAGGTTGCTGTTGTCGTTTCTGCGATGTCGGGCACGACCAATCAGTTGGTTGAATGGACGCGCGAAGCAGGGGTGATGCATGATGCCCGTGAATATGATGTGGTGGTATCATCAGGTGAACAAGTCACTGTTGGCTTGCTTGCCATCGCGCTTCAGAATATTGGGGTTGAAGCCCGGTCTTGGCTGGGCTGGCAAGTCGCCATGCATACCGATAATATCCATGGCGGTGCGCGCATTGAAAGTATCGATACGGAAAAAATGAGCGCAAGGCTTGACCAAGGTCAAGTGGCGGTGATGGCAGGCTTCCAAGGTGTTGCTGAAGACAATCGCATCACCACCCTTGGTCGCGGCGGCTCGGATACCTCTGCGGTTGCCTTGGCTGCGGCCTTAAATGCTGACCGCTGTGATATTTATACCGATGTGGATGGGGTTTATACAACTGACCCCCGTGTCGTGCCAAAAGCCCAGAAATTGGACCGCATCACCTTTGAAGAAATGTTGGAAATGGCTTCAGGTGGCGCGAAAGTCTTGCAAACGCGGTCGGTTGCTATGGCTATGCGCCATGGGGTGGACCTGCAAGTGCTGTCAAGTTTTGAAGACCTGCCTGGAACAATGGTCGTGAAAGAGGAAGAAATCATGGAAAAGAATTCTGTAAGCGGCATTGCCTATAGTGCCGATGAAGCCAAAATCACTCTGGCAGGGTTGAAAGACAAGCCAGGGGTTGCCGCTACTGTCTTCAGCGCGCTTGCTGATCATAATGTCAATGTTGATATGATCGTCCAGACCGCCGCCAGCACGGAAGGCAAAACAGATATTACCTTTTCTGTCGGCGGGTCTGAATTGGACCGCGCCCAATCTGTTTTGGACGGCATTAAAACTGATGTCGGTATTGATGAAATTTTGACGTCTGAAAATGTGTGCAAAATTTCAGTGGTTGGCATGGCGATGCGCAGCCAACCGGGGATCGCCAAAACCATGTTCGCAACCTTGGCGGATAAAGGCATCAACATTGAAGTGATCTCAACATCTGAGATTAAAATCAGTGTTTTGATTAGCCGCGATTACACCGAATTGGCGGTCCGCAGTTTGCATACCGC
>WTHX01000133.1:8523-11836 GCA_011522975.1 Alphaproteobacteria bacterium
CGGCAAAGACCAGCGCTGAAGTGCTGAAAGAGATCGGGCAGGAATTGCAGAATGAACGCATCCGCCATGGTTTGACCTGTGCCGATGTTTCCAGCAAATTGCGCATTACCCAACGTTATATTGAACACATCGAAGCCGGTGATGCCAGCCAATTGCCAGCCATGACCTATGTCATCGGTTTTATTCGCAGTTATGCCAATTTGCTCAAACTTGATTCCGCGTCACTTTGCGCATCACTAAAGCAAAGCCTATCGGCGCAAGAAAACAATCCAGAATTTGGCTTTGTCGATCAAGGCATCAGTCAAAAAGCCAATTCAGGACGCACCGCTTTGGCGGCGTTGATTGCAGGCGTGATGATTTATGGCGGCTGGTATGCGTTTTCGACAGGGCTTATTCTTGCCCCGAATGATGCGCCGTCTGAACAGCCAATCGAATTGGCTTTGGAAGAACCTGCTGATGAACCGCTTGAAGTTGAGGCAACGTTCACGAAAGTCGCCCCCCGTGTCGCCCCCGGTGTTGCACCAGAAATTGCACCCGTCCAAAGTGTTGATGATCAAGGTGAAACTGAACTTGCTGCCAATGATGCGGTAGAGCAAGGTGTCGTTGAGACGCCTGTGGTTGCGCCTGAGGTTGAAACTCCGCTTGTTGAAACTGTGGCATCCAATGAAATTGATGCCAATCTCACCAATCTTGATGATGAATTAAAACCTGGTGTCACTGATGCAATTGCAACCAATCGCATCCCTGAAAAAGACATTGTTTTAAAGGCCACGGCAAACAGTTGGGTCGAAGTTACCCGTGCTGATGGCTCGGCTGTCAGCCAGCGTTTGATGCGGACCGGTGAACGTTATGTTGTGCCCGGCGGTGATGATCTGTTCCTGACCACCGGCAATGCCGGCGGTCTTGAAATCCAACTGGGTGATGCTGAGCCTATGGTGCTTGGCGGCTGGGGGGAAGCCTTGCGCGAATTGCCCCTTGATGAAACCATTATCAGCCAGCGGTATTAGCGGCTGAAATTCCTAAAATTTGAATTATATCTTTCATGGATGGCATGGAATGTCATTGCCGAAAGATAACCGATACGGTATCACAAAACCTGTGATCACCCTCTATCACTGGAGCCCTGAATGAGCATACGCCCCTATCGTGATATTGAACGCCGAAAAACCAGACAGATTATGGTTGGTGATGTGGCTGTTGGCGGTGATGCGCCGATCTCTGTTCAGACCATGACCAACACATTGACTAGTGATGTTGCGGCGACTATGGATCAAATCAACGCCGCCGCCAAAGCAGGGGCTGATATTGTGCGGGTGTCTTGCCCAGATGAAGACAGCACCGCGGCTTTGGCTGAGATTACCAAACAATCGCCAGTGCCAATCGTGGCGGATATTCATTTCCATTATAAACGCGCGATTGAAGCCGCCCAATCGGGCGCGGCGTGTTTGCGGATCAACCCTGGCAATATCGGTTCGGCGGATCGGGTCCGCGAAGTGGTGAAGGCCGCGCGTGACCATAATTGTTCTATCCGGATTGGCGTTAATGCCGGATCATTGGAACGTGATTTGCTGGAAAAATATGGTGAGCCTTGCCCCGAAGCCTTGGTGGAATCAGCCCTCAACCATGCCAAAATTTTGCAAGACCATGACTTCCATGAATTTAAAATTTCGGTCAAAGCTTCTGATGTGTTTTTGGCGGTGGCGGCGTATTACGGCTTGGCGGATGCGATTGACTGCCCGCTTCATATTGGTATCACTGAAGCTGGCGGATTGCGGACAGGCACGGTGAAATCATCGATCGGTTTGGGCAATCTGTTATGGGCTGGGATTGGCGATACCATCCGCGTCTCGCTATCGGCTGATCCGGCTGAAGAAGTGCGTGTCGGTTTTGAAATGCTGAAATCGCTGGGGTTGCGGCATCGTGGGGTTTCGGTCATCTCTTGCCCGTCATGCGCCCGCCAGCAATTTGATGTGATTGATACCGTCCGCATTATCGAAGAAAAATTAGACCATATCGATGAACCCATCACCGTGTCGATTATCGGATGCGTGGTCAATGGGCCGGGGGAAGCCCGCGAAACTGATATCGGGCTGACAGGCGGCGGTAAAGATACCCATCAGATTTATCTGTCGGGCATGGCAGACCACCGTTTAAAAAATGGCGATATTGTCAGCCATGTGGTCGATCTGGTTGAAGAACGCGCGGCGGCGATTAAAGCCGCGAAAAAGGCAGAGAATGCTTAACCCAAAAGCCCTAATCACCCTTAGCAAAGCACAAAAGGTTTTGAAATAAGATGAGCAAATTGCAATCACCACGCGGCACAGCAGATTTAATGCCTGAAGATATGGCAGGGCATCGCCATGTGATGGATACGGCCAAATCATGCGCAGGTGTTTTTGGCTTTGAAGAAATGGCCACGCCAATTTTTGAATTTACCGATGTCTTTGCCCGCCCCTTGGGGGAATCAAGCGATGTGGTGACCAAGGAAACCTATTCATTCACTGACCGTGGCGGTGAAGGCTTGACGCTTCGCCCCGAAGGCACGGCTGGCGTGGTGCGGGCGTTAATTTCAGCAGGGCTGACTCAAACCTTGCCGCAGAAATTTTATTATCAAGGGCCAATGTTCCGCTACGAAAGGCCACAAAAAGGCCGGATGCGGCAGTTTCATCAGGTCGGGGTTGAATTGTTGGGGCCAACATCACCTTTGGCGGATGCTGAAGTGATTGCCTTGGGCGCTATGATGCTGGACCGGTTGGGGGTCTTGGGGTCATGTGTTTTGCACCTGAACTCTTTGGGGGATGGTGAAAGTCGCATGGCCTATCGCACGGCTCTTGTTGAATTTCTATCTGATGTCAAAACGCAATTATCAGAAGACAGTCAACGCAGGCTGGAAACCAACCCTTTGCGGATTCTCGACAGTAAAGATGAAACAGACCGGCAATTGATTGCCGATGCCCCGCGCTTGGGGGATTACCTCAATGCCGCATCAAGCGATCATTTCGGGCAGGTCACCGAACAATTAACAGCCGCAGGCATTGCTTATTTGCACGACCCTAAATTGGTCAGGGGGCTGGATTATTATTGCCATACGGCGTTTGAATTCATCACCAATGATTTGGGTGCGCAAGGCACGGTTCTAGGCGGCGGCCGCTATGATGGCTTGGCGGAAACCTTGGGCGGGCCCAATGTGGCTGGTGTCGGTTGGGCGGCTGGTGTGGAACGACTGGCGCTGTTATCCGGACAATCACCACGGCTGGATGCGCCCCTGGTTTTAATCGCCCTACCTAATACAAATGGGGCTGATGCGAATGGG
>WTHX01000133.1:11936-16967 GCA_011522975.1 Alphaproteobacteria bacterium
AATGGGGCTGATGCGAATGGGCCTGATGGCAACGGCGGTATGTCCACTGAAACAACACTATTTGCCATGGCCAATAGAATCCGCAACCAAGGTATGCGTGTTGAAATGCCGTTCAGCGGCAATTTGGGCAAGCAATTAAAACGGGCGGATAAATTAGGGGCCCGTTATGTCGGCATTTTGGGCGCAGATGAAGCCTCAAAGGGCATCATTATTTTGCGCGACATGCAAGATGGCAGTCAAACAGATATCCCCTTAGACCAAGCAGCGGATCACCTGATCGCTTTATTACAGAGTTAATTATGAGTTTATACGACAACCTTGAGCGGGTCTTGGCGCGCCGTACAGATATTGAAGACCAACTGGCCAATTCGGCCAATTTATCCCCCGATGAATTGACGAAATTATCGCGAGAATTGGCTGATTTGCGGCCTGCGGCTGAACAATGCGAAAAGGTCAAATCAATGCGTGATGACCTCGACGCCGCCAAGCAGATGATCGAAGATGCCGATGGTGATGATGAGATTATCGCCATGGCCGAAGAAGAAATATCCAGCATCAACGATGCTTTGCCTGATGCTGAAAGTGAATTGCAGTTATTGTTATTGCCGAAAGATAAAGATGACCAACGCAACGCGATTTTAGAAGTGCGGGCAGGCACAGGCGGTGATGAAGCCGCCTTATTCGGCGCTGATTTGTTCAATATGTATCAGCGCCTTGCCGCCAAACATGGCTGGCGATTTGAAGTCATGGAAGTCTCCGATACAGGCATTGGCGGCTATAAAGAAGCCACCGCCACCATCGAAGGCCATAATGTTTTTGCGCGACTGAAATTCGAATCAGGGGTGCATCGGGTTCAGCGTGTTCCTGAAACAGAAACAGGCGGGCGTATTCACACCTCAGCCGCCACGGTCGCGGTTTTGCCCGAAGCCGAAGATGTCGATATCGATATCAATGAACAGGATTTACGGATTGATGTGTTCCGCGCGTCAGGCCCAGGGGGGCAATCGGTCAATACAACGGATTCAGCAGTGCGGATCACCCATATCCCCACAGGTATCGTTGTTAGCCAGCAAGATGAAAAGTCGCAACATAAAAACCGGGCGAAAGCCATGAAGATTCTGCGGGCGCGGATTTATGATGCTGAACGGGCGCGGGTTGAAGCTGAACGCGCGGCATCCCGAAAAGGGCAGGTGGGGTCAGGTGATCGTTCTGAACGCATCCGCACCTATAACTTCCCCCAAGGGCGGGTGACGGATCATCGCATTAATCTCACGCTTTATAAATTGGATCGCATTCTGGCGGGTGAAGCCTTGGATGAAATTGTCGATGCGTTGATTCTAGAAGATCAAGCCGCCCGCCTTGCCGAAGTTGCGGAAGATGGGGCGTAATCCATCAGGCGCATATCAGGACGCGGCAGGCTTGCTGGCTGAAATTGCTGGCCAATTGCCTGAAAATGGTTTTGATGATCGCCGCCGTGATGCGCGCTTATTGCTGGCCATGGCCTTGGGCCGTGATGATGCGGTCCTGCCCCATGAAGATATTGTGATCTCAGACCAAGAGCGCGAAACTTTAGCGGTATTGATCAAACGCCGCCAGCAGGGGGAGCCAATTTCACGGATGCGGGGCTGGCGTGAGTTTTACAGCCTTGATTTTAAAATTAATGCCGCAACCCTTGATCCAAGACCTGATAGTGAAGTTTTGGTCGATGCCGCGCTTCACTGGCTGCAAGATTGTGATATTCCGCACCCCAAATTGCTGGATTTAGGCACAGGCAGCGGGTGTTTGTTATTATCATGCTTGGCGCATCATCAAACGGCGGTTGGGCTTGGGGTTGATATTCAACCCGATGCCGTCGCCATGGCCCAAGACAATGCGGATCAATTGGGGCTTTCTGATCGGGCTGAATTTAAAACCAGTCGTTGGGATGATGCCATTTCAGGGCAATTTGACCTGATTATCAGCAACCCGCCGTATATCCCCAAGGCAGAAATTTTGACCTTGATGGATGAAGTTAAAACCCATGATCCGATGATCGCCCTTGATGGCGGGGATGATGGGCTTGATGCTTGGCGGCAATTGGCGCCGGTTCTAGCCCGCCGATTGCATCCATCTGGGGCTGTTTTTGTCGAAATTGGCGCGGGTCAAGATGATGATATTGCCGCGTTATTTCAAGCCGAAGGCTTGGCATTAGTGGCAAAATATCCTGATTTATCAGGCCTTAACCGCTGCTTGCAGTTCAGCCTGACATAATTATGCCATATTAAATTAAATTAATGCTTGAAAAGGGTGTAATCTTCGTTAAGTTGTGTTTGTTGACTGCTTGCAGCGACACTCCCTGAACATTAAATTTAACCATGTTAGTAAAACTTAACCTTGGTTTGTTCGGGCTTTTACTTCAACAAAAACGATAGCTTATCCTGATGAGACAACCTGGTAAGAATAATCGACAGCGCGGCCGTGGCCGTCGCAGCGGTCACAATAACGGTCATATTAATCGCAACACAACGATGGACAGTAATGGGCCAGACGTAAGGTTGCGGGGTAATGCCCAGCAATTGCATGAAAAATATATCGCATTGGCCAATGATGCTTCCGCTGCTGGCGAACGCATCCAAGCTGAAGCCTATTTCCAATTTGCTGATCATTATTTCAGGGTTAATGCCGCGATTATCGCGGCGGCTGAAGAACGCCAAAATCGTCACCAAGACAAAAACAACGCGTCTGCTCAATCGGATAAAACTGCTGATAGCAAATCAGATGATCAAACAGAAGCCAATTCTTCTGATGATCAACCCACAGAAACTGAGGCTGTTGCGATTGAAAAAGATGGTGATGTTGCTGAAAACACCGCATCAGAAGACAATTCAGCCGAAGAATCTTCAGGCGAAGATCAACCTGTCGGGCTTGCCGTATAATTCTTTAAAGAAAATCTTGATGGATCTAAAGGCTTATTCCGCTGCAACGCGGCTGATGCCTCGAGACATGAGTTCTTCTTCAATGGCGGCCATTGATAACTCAAACGGCTTGCGCTCAATTTCAGGAATGCTTTTTCCCGCAGGAAGACGAACCGTCAGCGGGTTGACCTTACGGCCATTGACCAAAATCTCATAATGCAGATGCGGGCCAGTTGAACGGCCGGTGCTGCCGATATAGCCAATAATTTCACCTTGATTGACGCGTTGCCCAGGGGTGATGCCCCGCTTGATCTTCGACATATGGGCATAGGCGGTCTTATAGGTGCTGTTATGTCTGATTCGGATGTATTTCCCGTAACTGCCATTCCAGCCAGATGATTCGACAATGCCACTGCCCGCCGCCATGATCGGTGTGCCTGTTGGGGCGGCAAAGTCCAGCCCACGGTGCATTTTGGAATATCCCAAAACCGGATGTTTGCGTTTGCCAAAGCCTGAAGACAGGCGTGCACCATTAACAGGGGTCCGCATCAAGGTGCGGGATGCCGAATTGCCCGCACGATCATACCAACCAATGGTGCCATCGGCGTGTTCATGCCTGAAATATTCCAACAAATCGCCAGATAAGGTCATCGACAGGTAATAAAGTTCAGTGCCGTATTTGGTTTTGCCTGAGATTAAATCACGTTTGGTTTCAAACAAGGCTTCAAAACTATCGCCTTTTTTGATTTCACGCTGGAAATCAACGGAGAAACTCAAGACTTGAACAAAAGTATTAAAGACTTGATCGCTCATGCCGGCATCTTTTGATGCTTTGTATAGTGATGAAGAAATCGTGCCTGAAGAAAATGTCAGGAATTTTTCAATTGGACGGGCGCTGATTCGGCTCGACCAAGCGCCATCTTCGGCCTGATAAAGGGTCAAATCATAATCATCTTCTAATGCAAGGCGGAACGCGCCTCCCAGCGAATCAGTTTCGGCGCCATTTTTTGCAGTCCCAGGGGCGATCGAATCAATCTGAAAACCGATGGGAAGGCTGCGCATGGACCGATGTTTGGCAACAATTTGAATGGCGCTTTGGGCATCATTGGCCGAAAAACCAGCCCGTTTCAGCAAAGTGGCCATGCCTTCGCCGGACTTTAATGTCAAAGATTGTGATTGTTGGGCAGGTTTTTGCCCAAACTGATTCTGATAAAACGCATCAATTGTGATGGCTGTTTCAGGATAAAGCGACCGGCGATCAGGTCTTGATTCGGGCAGAATCATATTTTCAGGTGCTTCGGGCAGCATCACAATCGGGTCAGGTCGCTTTGTTGGTGCGATGATCGGGGCAGATGATGACAGGTTGATTTGGGGTTCATTTTGATCCCAATCAACCGCCGCCGCATGGCTTAACGATGGGGTGAAACTGGTCAATGCGGCACCAAGGCCAATTCCACCAATCAGGGATAAACGGCAAATAGAGGCGTAAAACGGCTTAAATGAGCCCATTTTAGGGGTGTTTTGATCCATTTCGATGCCGTTCCTTATATGGCCTAATTTCAATGTCTATATATGCCGTTAAAATGATTTGCAAAAAATTGCCGTCAATCAATTAAAGGTTATGGTCATAGACCTGAAATAAATTTGTAACACCATAACGATTTCGCTGGATTTTTAAAAGGAATTCGATATAACAATAATCAAGAGACGGAAAACAGCCAAAACACGTTGTTGTCAGTCTCTTTTTTCAATGGAAATTGAGAGAAATACCTGCCGATTTGGCGTTGTTTTTCTGCCTTTGAAAAAAAACTTAAAAAAAACTCATTTTTTGGGTTTACAGAGTTTGAGAGTGTCTCTATAACCCGCTCTCACGTCACCGACACACGGTGGCAACGCCGCCCCCCAGAGGGTGGCACGCTTTTTGAGATGGTAAGTATTCGGAAGGGATTCGCGGGCGGCGGCATGTGCTACATCATGTCGTTCGGTATAATTATTATACCTATCCGCGAATCCACGTTAATAACTAACTATTAGTCATGGATTTTTTTGGGTAGGTCTTGTTCAGGTCTTTATGATCTGACACGTCTAACCTAAGAGTTTGATCCTGGCTCAGAACGAACGCTGGCGGCATGCTTAA
>WTHX01000097.1 GCA_011522975.1 Alphaproteobacteria bacterium
GATGATGCCAATTCAGATGATGCCATCTCTGATAACGCCCCTTCAAATGATGAAGTTGATGAAGTCTATACCATCGCCGCCGACACCAAAGGTGAAGATCAAATCAGCGTTGATGTTTCACAAGATGCTGAAAACACCGCAGAAGAAAATGACGGTGAGCAAAGTGATGCCGACAACGGCGACGAAGACGATGAGCGTGAAGCCCGCCGCCGTTTTGCCCGCATCAGCAAACATTATAAAATCCAAGAAGTCATTTCACGGCGTCAAATTCTCTTGATTCAAGTCGTCAAAGAAGAACGCGGCAATAAAGGCGCAGCATTAACCACCTATCTTTCTTTGGCAGGTCGGTATTGCGTGCTGATGCCCAACACATTGCATGGCGGCGGCGTTTCCCGCAAGATCAGCAACCCTGCTGACCGCAAGAAATTAAAGACGATCGTCAATGGCCTTGACGTGCCAAAAGGCATGGCGGTGATTGTCCGCACCGCGGGGTCTAAGCGCACCAAGGCTGAAATCACCCGTGATTTTTCCTATCTGATGCGGCAATGGGATGATATCCGCAGCCTGACCATGGATAGCACCGCGCCTGCTTTGATCCATGAAGAAGGCAATTTGGTTAAACGCGCCATCCGTGATCATTATGCCCCTGATGTTGAAGAAATTCTGGTCGAGGGCGAAGACGCGCATAAAGCCGCCAAAACCCATATGAAAAACCTGATGCCAAGCCATGTTAAAAAGGTCAAAGCCTATGAAGACAAGAGCCAACCGCTGTTTCAGCGTTATCAGGTTGAAACCATGCTTTCGGCCATGCATGACCCCCAGGTTGTGCTGAAATCAGGTGGCTATCTGGTGATCAACCAGACCGAAGCCTTGGTGGCAATTGACGTTAACTCTGGCAAGGCAACGCGCGAACGCAATATCGAAGAAACCGCGCTGAAAACCAATATCGAAGCCGCCGAAGAAATCGCCCAGCAATTGCGCCAGCGGGATTTATCTGGCCTGATTGTGATTGATTTCATCGATATGGAAAACAACCGCAACCAGAACCAAGTTGAACGCAAATTAAAAGATGCCTTGCGCAATGACCGCGCCCGCATCCAAGTCGGCAGCATCAGTCAATTTGGCTTAATGGAAATGTCACGTCAGCGATTGCGGCCTTCATTGGCTGAATCGGTCACCAATGTCTGCCCCCATTGTAATGGGACAGGCCGTGTGCGTTCGGTTGAATCTGCTGCCCTTCAGGTGTTGCGCAATATTGAAGCCGAAGCCCTGAAAGGCAAAGGTGAAGATTTACGCGCCTTCATGAACAGCGAAATTGCGCTTTATATTCTGAACCATAAACGTGATCTTGTCGCCGCCTTGGAAGAACGGTTTTCCATCACCATCACGCTGGAACAGGACAACAGTTTGATCGCCCCTGATGTGCGTTTTGGTGAAGATGGCGTGCCTGCATCCCAGCAACAGGAAAGCCCGCGGGAAAACAACCGCCGCAACCGCCGTGGCAAGCAAAACCAGCGGCAAAAACAGAATACGACTGACGATACAGAAACAGAAACCAATACAGAAGACGCTCAAAATGAGGGCGAGGCTGGATCAGAAGATGATGATAAGCCGCGTCGCCGTCGCCGCCGGGGCAAACGTGGTGGTCGTCGTCGTGGCCGTCGTGATGGCAGTGATCAGCAGAATGATCAAAACCAAGATCAAGATGGGAATGCTTCCGAAGGGGGCAATTCAAATGCTGATGCCGCTGGCGAAACTGTTGCTGACAACAACGCAACTGATGGCCAAGAAGCGGAACAAAAGCCGCGTCGAGGACGGCGCAAGAAAGCCGATGCTGATGCGCCAGCAAGCGAAAATTCGGACGCTGTAGCCTCTGAACAACCTGCTGCGGTATCTGACGATACGGCTGAAAAACCTGCGGCTAAGAAAGCCAAAAAGGCGAAAAAATCAGCCAAGAAAGCCGCTAAGACCAAGGCGAAAACACCGGCGGCTGAAACCGAAGATGCGGAAAAACCTGCGGCGAAAAAGAAAGCGAAAAGAGCCTCCAAAAAGGCCAGCAAGAAAGCCAAAAAGGCACAATCTGCTTCAGACGCCAGCACAGAGAGCAATGCTGTCAAAGAAAAGGCGGAACGGGCATCGGCAAGTTCTGTTGCGGTTAATGTCGTTGATGTCAGCGACGTTGCACCTAAAGCAAAAAAGAAAGGCTGGTGGAGTTAACCCCGCCAGCCCAAACTATTGACCTTTTTTAAAGGTCTTAATTAGGTGTTATTTTTGACCCAGGCGGTGATGTTTTTCGCCGCCTGTTTCATTTCATCGGTAGAGCCTGCAAAACTAAGCCTGATCGCCAGATGCCCCTGTTCTGTGTCGAAGTCAGCACCAGGCGTGGTGGCGACATTGGCTTCATTCAGCAATCGATCCGCCAAGGCGATGCTGTCATTGCTGATCTGGCTTGTATCGGCATAGATATAAAACGCGCCTTCTGCGGGGGCGACATTACCCAAAAACTTTTCGGGCAATTCATTGAGCAGAATATCACGGTTGATGCGATACCGTTCGACATGACCAGCCAATTCGGAAAGCGCGCTTTCTTCTGTAATGGCAGCGGTGGCGGCAATCTGAGAGATGGTCGGCACTGAAATAACGCAATTCTGGGTCAAGCGATCCAATGGGTCGATCAGATCTTCAGGGATGATCATCCAGCCGACACGATGCCCGGTCATGGAAAAATATTTGGAAAATGAATTGACCACAATCGCCGAAGGTGAGGTTTCAAGCGCACAGCTTTGTTCCACCCCAAAGGTAATGCCATGGTAAATTTCATCGGAGATCAACCGCACGCCATTGTCATCACACCATTTCGCGATGGCGGCCAATTCGTCTTTATTCAACACAACGCCTGTGGGGTTGGAAGGGCTGGCCAAAATCAAGCCATCAGGCCGGGGGGAAAGCGCCTCTAAATCTTCCAGCCGCGGCACCCAATCCTGTTCAGCACGGGCAGGCAGATCAACGGTTTCAAGCCCAACCGATTTCATCAAATTGCGATAGGCGGAATAGCCAGGGTTGGTCATAGCAACCCTGTCACCAACATCAAAACACGTCAAAAACGCCATGGCAAACCCCATGGAAGACCCAACGGTGACCATGACACGTTCAGGGTCAATATCCAGATCATACCAGCGTTTATAATGCTGGGCGATCCCACGCCGAAGCGGTGTCATCCCTGTCGACAAGGTATAGCCATGGGTGGCGGGGTCATTCAAAGCCGCGATAATCGCCTCCGATGCTGCCTTAGGCGCGCCTGTTGACGGCTGGCCGACCTCCAGATGCATAATCGACCGATCCATCCGTTCTAATTCAGCAGCCTTTGCCATGACATCCATGACCATAAAGGAATTCAGATAAGATCGATCAGAACGCTTAAGTGCCATATTGACTCCATAATTTGCCGATAAGATTGGACAATAATTTTCAATACTTATATTTTCTGGAGCGTATAGTACAGACATAGGCTTGGGGATCAAATCAAATGTCATGTTATCCGCAAATACTAAAACGCCTCTGTGCCAATGTGATCTGTGTTGTCTCTATCTTGAGCACGGTGATGATCACAACCGCCCATGCCGGGGTTATTCGTGACACTGAAATTGAAGATACGCTGCTTGAGATCATGCGGCCGATGGCGGCCGAAGCAGGGCTGAACCCTGACAAGATGAAAGTCAGGGTGGTGATTGACAATGCCTATAATGCATTTGTTGCCGCCGATAACATGGTTTATGTCCATAGCGGGTTGATCATCGAAGCCGATAGCGTGCTGGAAGTGGCCGGCGTTTTGGCCCATGAGATTGGCCATATCGCATCTGGCCATATCCCGCGCCGCAATGAGATTATGCAATCCGCGGGGATCAATAGCCTATTAAGCGCAGTTGCCGCCATTGCGCTATCGGCTTCGGGCAATCCTGATGCCGCTGTCGGTGTGATCGCAGGCGGCAATGATCGCAGCCGCCGCATTATTTTGGCGCAATCCCGACAAGATGAAGGGGTGGCCGATGAATGGGCGATCAAATTGATGGAATCCCAAAACCTATCCCTGCAACCGATGGCCGAAGCCATGCGGAAAATTGGCGCGCAACGTAGCCTGCCTCAAAGCCGGCAATCAGATTATTACCTGACCCACCCCGGCGCCCAAGACCGCAGTGCTGTTTTCCAAGATCATGTCAATCAACATGAACATGATGAGGTTATGACCCCTGGCTGGATGATCTTGGCGCATCAAAGGATCAAAACCAAACTTGAAGGCTGGACCCTGCCGCCTAAAACAATTCTGGTCCATTCGATTGGGGATTACAGTGAAGACGCGACCTATAAAAGGGGCATCGCCTATTATCGGCTGTCTGATTACGCCGCCGCTATTGATGAAATGACTCAATTAACAAGTGATTTTCCTCAAGATGCCTATTATTGGGAGTTTTTAGGCGATGTGCATCGATCCAATGGTGACGCTGATGCCGCGATTAATGCCTATCAAAAATCCATCGCATTGATCGACAGCGACCTGAATTTAGGGCAAATCAACCTATCGCTTGGTCGGGCGTTAATGATGAAAAATGATGATGCCTCATGGATGGAAGCCATTAAGGTTCTGGAACAAGCCCATCAGGATGAAACCGATTGGGCTTTTGTCAAAAGACAATTGGGCATCGCCTATGGTAAATCAGGCCAGTTTGCGGCGGCGGATTTAATTTTGGCCGAAGAAGCGCTTATTTCTGGCAATATAGACCTTGCCGTACAACTGGCAAAACGTGTATCTAGTCATCAAGATGTGACGCCAATACAAAATCAATTGGCAGCGGATATTCTTAATCAAACCCAATGATGCTGCCCAATGATGCTGCATGATCACAGTGAACGTTTAATTTTAAGTTAGGACAATCATGGCACCGAAAAAAGC
>WTHX01000030.1 GCA_011522975.1 Alphaproteobacteria bacterium
GCCTATTCCATCCACCTTTCTGTGGAAATGTTGCTGGTCACGATTGTTGGCGGCATGGGGACAGTCTTTGGGCCTTTGAGCGGGGCGTTTGTTCTTTATACCGTCAATGAAATTGCCCGACATTTTATTGACACACCGGGGCTTAGCCTCATCGTCTATGGCTTTATCCTGATCTTGATCATCAGTTATCTGCCCAATGGTCTGATCGGAATGTTCAAAAAGAAAATGAAACAGACCGATACTACGGCGCTTGATAAAATCAAATCAGGTGAGGGAGGTCGCGATGCTTAATGTTGCAGGGGTAACCAAGCGTTTTGGTGGCCTGACGGCAGTATCCTCCGTTGACCTCAATGTGCAAGACGGTGAGATCGTTTCTCTGATCGGGCCGAATGGAGCTGGCAAAACAACTTTATTCGCCATGGTTGCAGGGTTTCTGAAATCAGATGAAGGCAAGGTGACTTTTGATAATAATGCGATCAGTGGCATGAAACCGCATCAAATTTCAAAACTTGGGATGGTGCGAACATTTCAGATCACCCAGCCTTTTGCTGGCCTGACAACGCTTGAGAACATTATGGTCGGTGCATATAGCAACACCAATGACAGCAAGGTTGCACAGGATAAAGCAGAAAGCGTGGCTGAAATCGTTGGCATGACATCGCTGCTTGGCCAAGGGGCAGACAGCCTCACCGTTGCTGGCCGCAAACGTCTTGAACTTGCCAGGGCTTTGGCGACAAGCCCAAAACTGCTGCTGCTTGATGAAGTCATGGCAGGTCTCAACCCAACGGAAATTGATGAAATTGTCACTGTCATCAAAGGCATCAGAGACACAGGCATTACCATCTTTTTGATTGAACATGTTATGAAGGCGGTGATGAATTTGTCGGATCGGACGTATGTTTTAAACGATGGCAAACTGATCGCTAGTGGCACGCCTTCAACCGTTGCCGAAGACCCACAGGTGATCGAAGCCTATCTTGGGCATGGCGCAGCAGAAGCAATGGTGGCAAAGTCATGAGCATGATTACCGTCAAAAATCTTTCTGCAGGTTATGGTTTCGTCAATGTTTTGAGGGATATCTCACTTGATATCACTGCGGGTGAAATTGTTGCTGTCCTTGGCAGCAATGGCGTCGGAAAAACCACCTTGAACAACACACTTTCAGGGCTGATCAAACCAAAATCAGGTGAAGTGCTGTTTGAAGGCAAATCCATTGTTGGGGCGTCGCCTGAAACCATTGTTGACCTTGGTATGATCCATGTTCCTGAGGGCCGTAAACTTTTCCCCAATCTTTCGGTCAGGGATAATCTTGAATTAGGGTCTTATCGGCGGGGTAAATCTGACCGTGCCGCTAATCTTGAAGATGTGTTGGATACATTCCCGAAACTGCGTGACCGTATCAATCAGATTGCAGGCACACTTTCAGGGGGTGAACAGCAAATGGTGGCCATTGGCCGCGGTTTGATGAGCAACCCAAAACTGTTGATCTTGGATGAGCCGTCCCTTGGACTTTCGCCATTATTGGTGGAACAGATGTTTGATCTTATCAAACGGATCAATGAAAAGGGGCTGACCATTCTTTTGGTGGAACAGAATGTTATTCAGTCGCTTGCGATTGCGGATCGGGCGTATGTTATCGAAGAAGGGGCGATTGCAATCTCTGGCAATGCCGCCGATCTTCAAGACAATAGCGAGTTGAAGAAATCGTATCTTGGGTTGTAATGTAGGTTGGATTGCTATTGGGCGGTAAACCCGCCATCGGCGACAATCACTTGACCTGTGATAAATGACGCCGCGTCTGATGCCAAAAAAACAGCCAGTTTAGCAATTTCATCCGCCTCACCAAATCGGCCCAGCGGGATTTGTTTGACCAGATTTTCATAACGTTCAGGGGTGGCGCGGGTATCTGCTGTCATGGGGGTGGCGATAGGCCCAGGGGCAATGGCATTAACCCGAATATTACGCCCTGCCATTTCAAGGGCTAAAGCACGGGTTAAGCCATTCAGCCCTGCTTTTGATGCGGCATAGGCGGCGGCGTTTTTATGCCCTACCAACCCGATCTGGCTGGAAATAAAGACCATGGCAGCATGATCATTAAGAAAATCAGGGGCTGCTTTCGCCATTTCAAAATTGGCACTAAGATTAAGATCAATAATATTTTGCCATTCTTGAGAAGATGTCTGGGCAGATGTTTTTAAGATGATGGCACCGGCACAGCCAATGATACCGTCTAATTTCTGGTCTTTGCTAGCAACAGATATGGCATCCAAAAGTGCATTAGTATCTGTCACATCCACTTGATAACAATCTTGCGTGAATGATGATACCGCCTCGCGTTGTTCTTCATTAACAACTGTGCCTGTAACCCGAGCCCCGTGATCGGCAAGACATTGTCCTGTGGCCAGACCGATGCCGCTGCCTAACCCTGTGATAAAGAATGTCTTATTGACAAGTGAAATCATTCATGGCGTCCTTATCCTATGGGATAATGTTGCATAGCATGGAGCAATTATGAAGCAGATTTTAGTCATAGTGCCGTTCCCCATGTCCGAAGAAAACCTAGCGGCAAGACGGCAACAACTCAAAGCCGTATCGCTTTCACCAGATCTTAATTTTGTTTTCAGATCCGTCAAAGCTGCCCCCCGCAATTATGTCAGTCAAGCTGATATGGTGCTTGCTGATATGGGTATTTTAGAAGCAGGGCTTGATGCTGAAAAAGAAGGTTTCGCCGCGGTTTGTATAGATACGATGAGCGATTCTGGCGTGGCAGCGTTACGGTCGGTTTTGTCAATTCCTGTGATCGGGCCGGGTCGCACTGCCATGTTGACTGCGTTATCCCTTGGTCAGAAATTTTCAATTGTCACCATGTGGCAAAAATGGCGGCATCTTTATACCAAGACCATCAATGATTTGGGCATTGCCCATGCTTTGGCTTCAATCCGGTCGATTGATGTTGCGCCCGATAATCAGGCGCTTCTTGGCGGCAAAGAAGAAGATATTTTTCCGTTGTTGGAGGCGGCAGCCCACCAAGCCGTCGAAGAAGATGGCGCTGAGGTGATCATCCTTGGGTCAACCACCATGCATCAATCCCATGCGTATTTGACTGAAAAACTTGATGTGCCGGTCATTAATCCCGGGCCATTGACCTATAAAAAAGTTGAAATGCTGCTTGGCGCAAACCTAACCCATAGCCGCAACGCCTATCCTATCTCGTCTGTCCCCTGCGATGAAATGATTAAAGCCATGATGGACGCGGCATCAAAATTTGACCATTAAGTTGCTTTATCCAGTGTATTTTCGCCGGTCATATAAACCCGCACTTCTGAAAACTGGCCGTCCTTGACGGTGAAAAAATTACAGTTTGATTTATAAACAAGACTGCCATCATGCAATTGATTGGTGACTTGAAAACGGACCGCGATATCACCGCCTGATAAATCTTCGACAAAGTGAAACTGGTCATGTTTAACCCAAGCATGGTTGGCCCAAAGGCGGTCAAACATCCCTTTGATGGCATTATGCCCTTGAAGTCGAACGCTGTGGGTTTCAACGCTAAAGATGCAATCTTCGGTCAGGGTTTCAAAGATTATATCCAAATCTTCATCATCAACACCGCGGAAATATTTCAGCACCAGATCTTTCATCTTTATTGCCCTTTAATCATCAGCATGTTGGGTTTCGGTCAGATCATTCCATACCATCTGGCTGGTGATTTTTTCACCGCTGATGGTGAAGCGGTCCATGAATCTGATGTCCTGAAATTCTGTGCCATCAGGCCAAATGCCATGCAACCGGCCAAAGCAAGTAACAACAGCATCACGGCCATTAAGCGCGGTATCAAAACCATCAAATGTTTTGCCAATTTTTTGGTATCGGGTTTTCGCCCAATCAACCAATTCTTCGAGTTTTGTGAACTGGTTTCCGCCGGGGAAAGTCATTTCAAACCCATCATCTAGCCATGTTTTGGCCTTCTCCAGATCACGGTTTTCCATGGCGTTGAGAAAGGTTTTTACAATGGCTTCAGGATGGGTTGGCGCAGGGGCAGGGTTACGGTTGATCCGACCGCGCATATAATTTTCGCCATCGACTTCCTTGATGGTCACAATCACCAAATCGGGATGCGCACCAATGGTTGCGGCCGCGGCATCGGTCACACGTTCAGCCAGCAATTGCCTTGTGTCTTTGTCATATCCTTTGATCAGGGTGCATTCAATCATCGGCATAGAAAATCTCCTAGGCTTGTGCCGTTATCACATTGAATTCATTATTCTAAGGCTAGGGTTTAATCTTTGCTTTGTCTTTAAAAAACTTGTTAAATTATATTTTAATCATTCTAATTTATGTTAGATTTTTATCATGAAAACCCTCGCTCAAAAAATCATCTCTGATGCTTCTTCAACACCTTCTGCAAATATTGGTGATGTTGTGGTTTGTGCGGTTGATCTTGCCATGATCCATGATTCAGGCGGACCACGTCGGGTTAAGCCCATCCTCGAAAGGCTTGGTCGTTCTGTTTGGAATAAAGACCGAGTTGTTGTGGTCACTGACCATTATGTTCCTGTTGAAAGTGACGAAACCAAAGCCATTCAGGACCTGACACGGGCTTGGGTTGCTGACCAAGAGATTGAAAACTTTTATGACCAGCAAGGCATTTGCCATGTTGTTTTGCCAGAACGAGGGCATTTGAAACCGGGGATGTTCTGTGTTGGTGGTGATAGCCATTCCCCAACAGGCGGGGCATTTGGTGCCTATATGTTCGGTATTGGCGCAACCGAAATGGCAGGTGTTCTTGCCACCGGTGAGATTTGGATCAAACTCCCTGAGACCATCTTTATCGAATGGTCTGGCCATCTGATGGCTGGCGTGACGGCAAAAGATATGATGCTGGCCAC
>WTHX01000075.1:0-5981 GCA_011522975.1 Alphaproteobacteria bacterium
GAGTCAAAGAAGTTCATCGAATGGGCAACTTCAAAAGACTACATCAAAGCTGTTGCTAACCACCCAGAATTCGGTTGGGGTTCAGTACCAACAGGTACACGTTCATCAACCTATGCTTACCCAGAATTCCAGGCTGTTGCTGGTTTCGCCGCTGCTGAAATGGCTGCGATCGAATCTGCTGCTCCTGAAGCAACTGACCTGAAGCCATATGTTGGTGTTCAGTTCGCTGCTATCCCAGAATTCCCAGAAGTAGGTTCTGCTGTTGCTCAGGAAATGGCTGCTGCCCTTTCAGGTGCAAAGTCTGTTGATGCCGCATTGGCTGCTTCACAGGCTGCTGCTGACGCCATCATGTCAGAAGCTGGTTACTACTAGTAGCACATAAAATTGGAAGACCCAGGCAACTGGGTCTTCTCTTTAAAATTTAAAAAATAAACTTTTTCAATAAACTAATAACGAATATTTCCGGCCAAACGGAAACAATTGAATGCGGGGATGGCCACTATCATGGGCAATCGTACATTACCAAGATTACTGCAAACCCCAGCGGTGGTGCTATTATTGGCTTGGATGCTTGTGCCACTCAGCATGACGCTGTTCTTTTCCTTTATTCGTTATGTGCTGAATAACCTCAGAAAGCCTGAATGGACAACCCCAAGCATCGATAATTGGCGGGGTTGGGGCAATTATGAATATGTCCTTTATAAAGCCAAAGATTTCTGGTTTGCCGTTGAAAACAGCCTGATCATCGTAGGCAGCATCATTGTCTTTACGGTTGTTTTGGGCCTTGCCATTGCTGTTTTGATCAACCGCACCTTCCCTGGCCGTGGGATTGTTCGGGTTCTGTTGATCTCACCGTTTTTCATTATGCCTGCGGTTAATGCTGTGTTGTGGATCAACATGATCCTTGATCCTGTTTTGGGGTTGAACGGCCTTGCCATTGGCGGGATCAACAATATGGTGGCATCCCTGACCAATGCGCCTTTGGTGGGATGGTTCTTTGCGCTCTGGCCCGTGATTGAGCCGATTTCTTTCCGTGGCACTGAGACTTCCGCCATCGCTGTTATCATTATGGTGACATGGCAATGGACGCCATTTGCGGTGCTGATCTTCATGACATCACTGCAATCAGAAGACCAACAGCAAAAAGAAGCCGCTATTTTGGATGGCGCAAGCGCCTGGTCACAGTTCTGTAATCTTACCCTGCCGCATTTGGCACGGCCGATTGCAATTGTGGTGATGATTCAAGCCATTTTCCATCTGTCGCTTTATGCCGAAATTGAAATTGTCAGCCGCGGTAATGGCAATAAAAACCTGCCTTATCTGATTGGTGAATTTGCCTCTAACAATATCGGCGCTGCCAGCGCGACAGGTATTTTGGCGGTCATCTTAGCGAATATTGTTGCCATTTTCCTTCTTAGGATTGTTGGCAAGAACTTAATGGATTGATGCACGATCATGTCAGTACTTGAGCCTAAAACATCGTTCCAACGCATTTTCCTGCCGACATTGGCATGGACGATTGCCATCATCTTTTTCTTCCCAATCTTTTGGTTGGTTTTGACCAGTTTCAAAACCGATGCTGATGCGGTGAAGCCTGAATATCTGTTTATTTTCCAGCCAACCTTGGAAAATTATATGAATATGACTGAGAATTATGACTATTGGCGTTTTGCCAAAAACTCAATCATCACGTCCGTATTCGCCACGGCTTTCACGCTATTTGTGGGCATTCCTTCGGCCTATGCCATGGCGTTTAACCCCAGCCGTCATACCAAAGATATTTTGATGTGGATGCTGTCCACCAAAATGCTGCCTGCGGCGGCGGTTCTATACCCTATGACATTTTTGACCAAAAATTTCTTAGGTGTTTTTGACACGCATTTCTTGGTGATCATTGTGTTGAGTTTGATCAACCTGCCAATCGTGATCTGGATGCTGTTCACCTATTTCAAAGAAATCCCGAAAGAGATTATCGAAGCGGGCAAGATGGATGGCGTCAACACTTGGGGTGAAATCAAAGATATTCTGCTGCCATTGGCTTGGGGCGGTGTCGCGTCAACAGCCTTGCTTTGCTTTATTTTCTGCTGGAACGAAGCCTATTGGACCGTGCGACTGACGACAACGGAAGCCGCAACATTATCGAAACTGATCGAAGGCAACCGTGCCCCTGAAGGCTTGTTCTTTGGCCGTCTTTCTGCGGTTTCAGCAGCGGCGGTAGGGCCGATCGTTGTGCTGGGTTGGTTCTGCCAGAAACAATTGGTCAGAGGCCTGACATTCGGAGCGGTAAAATGATGCTGCTTTGCCGTCAGCAATTTCAATTCAAGCGATTGGGCTTTGCCTTGATGGGCAAAGACATGGAGGGGTAGTTTGTCGATTATTACCCCTGAAATTGAATTTGTTGATCGCACCACCGAAAGCCTTCGGTATCTCGAACATGGTTGGCCAAGTGACCTGTGCCGCTGGCATAGCCATGAAGAATTGGAAATTCATCTGATTGTTGACACCCATGGCAAAGCCTTTGTTGGTGATTATATCGGTGAATTTGGCCCAGGGTCTTTGTTTTTGATTGGGCCTAACCTGCCTCATAACTGGATCACGGATGATTTTCGTTCGAATAAAACCGTTGAATTGCGGGATATGCTGGTTCAATTCAACCTCGAAAGCATCTCGGATATGAAGTCAGCCTTTCCAGAGTTTCGTGAATTGGACGGCTTGCTTCAGCGCGCGGTGGTGGGGTTAGAATTTATCAATTTTGACAAAGATTTATCGCAACGTATGTTTGCCGAAATAAGAGACGCTACAGGCAGTGACCGCGTCATTAAATTTCTATCGTTTTTGCTCTTGGTGAACAGGCATCCGCATCAGAAAAGCCTGTCGGTGGCCAATGTTGCCCGCGCCAATTATATGGCTAAGCATTCCAATATCACGCGGGTTATTGACCATATCACTGAAAATTTTGCTGAAGACACCAGCCTTGAAACAGCAGCCGAAATGGCCAATCTCAGCACCACTGCTTTTGCCCGTAATTTCCAAAAATTAACTGGCAGCCGTTTTACCGAATTTGTGAACCGAGTTCGTATTGGGCAAGCGTGTTCTATGCTGCAAGCCACTGATGAAAAAGTTGCCACCATTTGCCATGAAGTTGGCTTTAGAAACCTAGCCAATTTCAACCGTCATTTTCTTAAAATTAAAAACACCACGCCTTCAGCATACCGAAGTTTCACACGGGCTGAATTGCAAACCATGCGAGTAGAAATTAATGACTAAAGACCTTTACCAGACAACCTACAATCGAGAAGACTGTAGTGTTGGCGTTGTCCATATTGGTTTTGGTGCTTTCCATCGGGCCCATCAGGCGATTTACCTTGATGACGTTATGCAAGAAACTGGAGACCTTCGCTGGGGGATTGCTGCCGTTAATTTGCGGCAGAGTGAGTCTGAAAGTTTCAACGCGGCCGCGCAAATGAACGGCGGTTATGTGATCAAATCAATCGCTCCCGATGGCGAGAATTTTTATCGTCTTGTGCGGTCGCATCTTGAATTTATTGATGCCACCAAGACCCCGCAAGAAGCCTATGATTTGCTGGTGCACGAAAGCGTGCAAATGGTGACGGTCACCGTTACTGAAACTGGCTATTATTTGAACAACGATTGGGCGCTTGACCTTGATGCTGCCCCGATCGCGGCAGGTCTTGCTGGTGAGGATGCTGAAACCATTTATGACTATTTGGCGAAAGCCTTAAAGCAACGTTTCAACACCACTAAAGCGCCGCTGTCTATCCTGTGTTGTGATAATATGCGCAACAATGGCAACGTGCTTAGAAACGCTTTATTGGCTTATTTGGCGGCGATGGGTGAAGATGAATTGATCGACTGGGTCAAAACCCATGTGTCCTTCCCCTGTTCCATGGTTGACCGCATCACCCCCCGCAGCACCCCTGCCCTTGGTGATGAGATTAAGGCCATTTATCCTGAGCATGCGCTGGCGCCTATCCATGCTGAAACCTTTATGCAATGGGTCATCCAAGATCATTTCGCGGGTGATCGCCCAGATTGGCAAAAAGTTGGCGTTCAAGTGGTGGCCGATGTCGAACCTTTTGAAGAAGCCAAGATACGGATTCTCAATGGCGGGCATACGGGCCTTGCCTATCTTGGGGCTTTGGCGGGGCATCAAACTTTTGATCAAGCCAAGCGTGACCCTGAATTAGGGATGCATTTTGACCGCTGGGAAGAAACCGAAGTTCTGCCCGGGCTGGGTGAGCATATTCCTTTTGATACCAGCGTTTATCTGGCTGAAATTTCGGAACGATTTGAAAACCAAGGCATCGCTGATCACTTGGAACGTATTTGCATGGATGGCTATACGAAAATGGCCATTTATGTCAAACCAACCCTAGAAGCGTGTTTACAAAAGGGCATTGTCCCTGAAGCAGGTTTTGACAGTGTCGCTTCATGGATTGTCTATGCGCGGAAATGCACTGATGGTCAGTGTCAAATTCCTTATCATGAACCGTTTTGGGATGTCATGGCCCCAAAGATCAAACCTGGCCATGAAGAAGAAATTGCATCTGACCCTCATATTTGGGGCGATCTTCCCGAACGATTTGAAAATTTTGTGCCAGGTCTTGTGGCAGCAATTCAAAGAATGGAACAAAAATGGCAGGCTTAACTCTTAGAAATGTAGCGAAAAACTACGCTGATGTGAATGTCATCGAAAGCATCGATCTTGACATTAAAGACGGTGAGTTCGTTGTCTTTGTCGGGCCTTCAGGTTGCGGCAAGTCAACATTATTGCGGATGATCGCAGGGCTGGAAGACATCACCGGCGGCACCATCGCCATTGGTGATACTGTCGTCAATGAAGTCGCCCCTGCCAAACGCGGTGTTGCCATGGTGTTCCAGACCTATGCGCTGTATCCGCATATGACGGTCTATAAAAACATGGCCTTTGGTCTGAAACAGGCCAAAACCCCAAAAGATGAGATCGATAAGCGTGTTCGTGCCGCGGCAGAAATCCTTGAGATCAGTGACCTGCTTGAGCGCACACCACGTGCTCTTTCAGGCGGCCAGCGTCAGCGTGTTGCCATTGGCCGTGCCATTGTGCGTGAGCCTTCTGTGTTCTTATTTGATGAGCCTCTATCGAACCTTGATGCCGCTTTGCGTGTCCAAACACGGATTGAAATCGCGCGCCTGCATCAACGCCTTGGCACCACCATGATTTATGTGACCCATGATCAGGTCGAAGCCATGACATTGGCTGATAAGATCGTTGTTTTGCGTGGCGGTAATATTGAACAGGTTGGCTCACCGATTGAACTTTATGAAACCCCAGACAATATGTTTGTGGCGCAGTTTATTGGCAGCCCGAAGATGAATTTCTTCAAGGCTGAAGACCTGACGAAAAAAGGCCAAGCCATGCTGAAAGGTGATGTTGATCGCCTTGGCATCAGGCCAGAACATTTCACCACCACCGATGTCAAATCAGCCTTAGTTGTGGCGACGCCTGATTTGGTTGAAAATCTAGGTGAAAACGCGCTGGTCCATTGCATCACCGAAGGTGGCATGGAATTTATCGTCAAGACCACGGATCTTACGAAATTCAAACAAGGTAAGAAAATTGGCCTGACCGCTGATAAAGCCCGTGTTCTTGGCTTTAACAGCACCACCCAAAAGCGGATCGGTTAACAATCGGATAAGCAGGGTAAGCCTGAATTCTTAAAACCCTTGAAGTGGCATGTCTTGCGGACGTTGCAGCCAGTTCTCGGCGGCGTAATCCGCCGTGCCGTCAATATAATGCACGGCATAGGCATAGCGGGATTGCGCCGACCTATTGGGCGCAGAAAGATGCGGCAAACGGCCATGGAGCAACACTAGCGTCCCTGCTTTGGCGGGCAATGGCGTCGTGCAATCCGGTAAGGCGTCATCGCTCAAACTCTGCATTTTCATATTGGGGGCTGTGCCTTCACCATCGCGGATAAACC
>WTHX01000075.1:6081-16673 GCA_011522975.1 Alphaproteobacteria bacterium
CTCAAACTCTGCATTTTCATATTGGGGGCTGTGCCTTCACCATCGCGGATAAACCGCTGACGCAAAGCGCTGCGATGCCCACCCGGCGCGGCCCACATACAGCCATTTTCCACCGTCGCGTCTTCCAAGGCCAGCCAGAACCCTGTGCAGGTTTCAGGGGTGGTGTAAAGAAAGGTGGAATCCTGATGGGTGTTCACCTCTCCGCCGATATAGGGCTGTTTGCAGATCACCATGGATTGCAGCAACAACGGGTCAACAAAACCAATGCCCTTGGCCAAGGTCTCAAAATCAGCATTATGCGAGACAGCCGAAAACACAGGGTCCAGATCATGCAAAGCATGGCCAATTTTATTGATGGCTTTGGATTTGTCTTTGGTCAGATGGCCGGTTTCATCCATGGCTTCTTCTTCTAAGAAGCATGAGATATTCCCCGCCGATGCCATGAAATATTCGGACGCGGCATGGGATTGGCCTTTGGCGGAAAACACCACCCGATGGGCGTCGACATCAAAATCATCAATCAGATGATGGGCGCGGGTCAGCATGGCCTGACAATCTTGGGACGCAACAAACCCATCCAAAACAAGATAGCCATCACGCGCCCAAGCCGCAGCCATCTCGTCAGTATATGCGCCCTGCCAGTCAAACCGGACGGCGGTAGGATGTGATGATTGTGTCGATTGATCAGTCATGGGGGAAGGTTAACACGAAGGGGGGCATCCCCCAAGAGTGGAAATTTGTATAGGCGGTAAGTTTATTTCTTACTTTTGATTCTACTGCCCCCCAATAAAAAGGGGCACCCCCCAAGGATAGCCCCTTTATCAATGCTGAAAAACAAACAGAGATGGCCTAGGCCTCATACCCCATTTGTTTGCGGCCAAGCGGCGATAAATCGGATTTATCAAACCGGCCATTGAACTCAACTTCATAGTTTTCAGCAGCAAAATCAGGTGAGCTGCGGCCGTCTTCAAACGCAGGTCTTTGTTTGTTCAAAAACGCTCTGTTCTTTTCACAATCTGGCGCCGCGCCAATATACATGACGTTGCTATAGCCGGTGTTGTTATTAACATCTTCAACACCATGAATGACATCAGGATGCCACCACACCGTATCGCCGGGGCCGACTTCTGAGATTGGCACATAGGCGCGCAACAATTTCGCGTGATACGCATCATTGACCACCATCGCCCGGCCAGGTTTGGCATCACAAAGGTTGGTATCGTCAATATCATCTTGCAATGCTCTTAAGAGCATCCACCCCATGGCATCGGTAATCGGCACCAGATTAAGCGTGCCATCGCCCGGGCCTTGGCGGGTTAATGCTGTCCAACCTTGATAGGTTC
The DNA here is from genome assembly GCA_011522975.1 of Alphaproteobacteria bacterium. Classification (GTDB taxonomy): domain Bacteria; phylum Pseudomonadota; class Alphaproteobacteria; order Puniceispirillales; family UBA1172; genus JAGWAQ01. The sequence goes on from WTHX01000075.1 coordinate 7,425, forward strand.
TGAACATCGAACACACCGCAGGGGATGGAATTTCAGATGACGTGGTCCTATAGGCCGCATCAAACGGATCATATTGGTCAATTTGCCCTGAAAAGATATGGCGATAGACATTGCGATAGCCATCATCAAGCCAGCGTTCCACCGAACCGCCATCAACATGAGGGCTTAACCCGAGCGTATCATCACCGGGTTCACGCTGGCGCAAACGATCAGCATATAAGCATTCTTGATCAGGGTTGAACTCAACGCCATTTTCCGATTCCCATTTCCACAAACGATTGAGCCATGACCGCAGGTCTGCCATTTCTTGAGAGGTGCGGGCTTCCATCTGAGGACGTGACCAATAAAGCCCAAAGATTTGAGGTTTGCCGCTGGCAAGCGCAGAGAAATATTTATCCATCCCTGCTTTTTCAGCCTGTTTGTCAAAATAGTCATTATCACGCACATAGCCCATCAGGTTTTCATTCCACTGATCGACGCGGTCTTTGGAAAAGACATTGCGGACAATCACACAACCTCTTTTGCGGACAAGATTAGCAAAGTCATCATCAGCCGATGATAGGTCGTTGAAATTAATTTCTGGGATCGGGGACAAGCCTTTGGCGACGAGTGATTCGATCTCTTGTAATTCTTTTTCAATCTTAGCATCCATTTCTTGGAATGCTTTTTGATAATCAACACCCGCGACTGTAATCTCAGCCTTGGCTTTTTTAATTTCTTCATCAATTTGGTCAACATTAATGTTCATTTTGCCTCTCCCTCATGACAAGACCCCATAAAATTTACCCTAAAAAAAAATTTCAATTGATCAAGAAAAAATATTGGCGCAATGTTGATACAAATTTCGTAACGAATAATACAAAACACGAGAATCTTTGGAGGATTATCTCATGAAAAAAATGATCGCTGCATTAGGCGTAACAGCAATGGTAGGTTCAGTGCCTGCTTATGCTGGTGAAGTTGAAGTTCTTCACTGGTGGACATCAGGTGGCGAAGCGGCTGCTCTTAATGTCCTTAAGGAAGATCTGCAAGGCAAAGGTGTCAGCTGGCAGGATATGCCTGTCGCAGGTGGTGGCGGTGAAAACGCCATGACTGTTCTGCGTGCCCGTGTTTCTGCAAACAACGCACCAACGGCTGCGCAGATGCTTGGTTTTGACATTCAGGACTGGGGCGCACAGGGTGCTGCTGCCAACTTGAATGATGTTGCTGCTGCTGAAGGTTGGGACAGTGTTGTTCCTGCTGCGCTGCAGGCGTTTTCAAAGCATGACGGCAAATGGGTCGCTGCACCTGTTAACGTTCACTCAACCAACTGGGTTTGGGCGAATAAAAAGATCTTTGATGAGCTGAACCTTTCTGTCCCATCTAACTTTGAAGAAATGGCAGCCGCCATGGATAAGATGAAGGCCGCAGGTTACACCCCACTGGCCCATGGTGGTCAGGCATGGCAGGAAGCCACCATCTTCGATTCTGTTGTTCTGGCAACAGGTGGTGTTGATTTCTACAAGAAAGCCTTGATTGATCTTGATGCAGGTGCCCTGTCAGGCGCAACCATGGTTAAAGTTTTTGACCGTATGGCTACACTGCGTTCAAATGTTGATGAAAACTTCTCTGGTCGTGACTGGAACTTGGCTTCGGCGATGGTTATCGAAGGCAAAGCCGGCATGCAGATCATGGGTGACTGGGCAAAGGGTGAATTCCTGAACGCTGGTCAAAAGCCAGGCGAAGACTTCCTCTGCTTCCGTTTCCCAGGCACACAGGGCGCGGTAACATTTAACTCTGACCAGTTCGTTATGTTCAAGATCGGTTCTGACCGTCAGGCGGCTCAGGGTGAATTGGCAAAAGCCATCATGGCCCCATCATTCCAGAGCGCGTTTAACGTTGTTAAAGGTTCAGTCCCAGCCCGTACAGACGTGCCAAATGATGCGTTTGACGATTGTGGCAAGAAGGGCATGAAGGATCTGGCTGAAGCCAACTCCTCAGGCAAGTTGTTGGGTTCATTGGCTCACGGCCATGCTGCCCCTGCTTCTGTCAAGAACGCCATGTATGACGTTGTGACAGCACATTTCAACGGTGAATTCTCATCAGCAGAAGCCGCCGAAGAATTGGCCAGCGCCGTCGCTGCTGCTCAGTAAATAAAACAAACATCTTTTCCCGAGGCTATCTGGCCTCGGGATTCATTATATCTTTGACTCTCTTTTTTAATTTTTAATTCCAAGCCAAATAGGCATAAGGTCTTTCGATCATGGTGAATAGGCAGATATTTTCCAAGTCAACTTGGCAGCAGGTATTGCCCAAGATTGTTTTATCGCCAAGCCTGATTGTGGTGTTTGCTTTCGTCTATGGTTTCATCATTTACACAGGCTATCTGTCGGCTTCGGATTCAAGGATGATGCCAAGTTATGACTGGGTTGGCTTCGTCAATTATTCGAAACTTTTTGCCCTTCGTCATTGGAAAATCGCCATCACCAATCTGGCCGTTTTCGGCACATTATATATTGGCATCTGCATGATCCTAGGGCTGACGCTTGCCATTTTCCTTGATCAAAAAATCCGCTTTGAAGGGGTCATCCGCCCTATTTTTCTTTACCCTATGGCGTTAAGTTTTATTGTCACAGGCACGGCTTGGAAATGGTTTCTTGACCCGGGCATCGGCCTTGAAACGATCGTCCAAACATGGGGTTTTGAAGGGTTTTCCTTCCGATGGATCAAAGACCGCGATATGGCCATTTATTGTGTTGTGATTGCCGCGGTTTGGCAGACCAGCGGGTTTGTCATGGCAATGTTCCTAGCCGGGCTAAGAGGCATTGATGATGAGATTTTAAAAGCGGCCCGCATTGATGGCGCGACCCCATTTAAACTCTACACAAAAATCGTGATCCCGATTTTAAAACCTATTTTCTTATCTGCTTTTGTGGTGCTGGCCCATATGGCCATTAAATCTTATGACTTGGTGGTGGCGCTTACCAATGGCGGGCCGGGTCGCGCGACGGAATTGCCCGCAACCTTTATGTATTCATATACCTTTACCCGAAACCAAATGGGGATTGGGGCCTCATCGGCCATTATTATGCTCATGACGATTGCCGCAATTATCGTGCCTTATCTCTATGCTGAATTGCGCGAAAGGAAGTCAGACTAATGGCCACACCTTCGATGACATCAGCACCGTCAACATCAGCCATTATGCGCACTTGCCTCTATGTGGTTTTGCTTGTTTTCTGCCTTTTTTATCTGGTCCCTCTTTATGTCATGCTGGTGAATTCCTTCAAAGAATTGGATGAAATTCGCGGCGGCGGCATGCTTAATCTGCCCGAAAACTTCACCACCGCTCCTTGGGCCAGCGCATGGTCAACCGCCCAGATTGGCGTCCAGCCCACAGGGCTAAAACCCTATTTCCTTAATTCCATTTATATGGTGGTGCCAGCGGTGTTCATCAGCACGATGATCGGGGCGCTCAATGGTTATGTTCTGTCAAAATGGACATTTGCCTATCATCGGCTTGTCTTTGGCTTGCTATTGTTCAGTTGCTTTATTCCTTTTCAGATTGTGCTGATCCCCATGGCGCGCGTGCTGGGTACTTTTGGTCTGGCGGGGTCAACATGGGGTTTGGTGCTGGTGCATACCGTCTATGGGATTGGGTTCAGCACATTGTTCTTCCGCAATTATTATGAAGCCTTCCCAACAGAATTGATCAAAGCCGCCCAACTTGACGGGGCTGGTTTTTTCCAGATCTTCCGGCGCATCATGTTGCCGTCAAGCGGGCCAATTATTGTGGTTTGTGTGATCTGGCAATTTACAAATATCTGGAATGACTTCCTATTTGGGGCATCTTTCACGGATTTTGATTCACAGCCGATTACCGTTGCGCTCAACAATCTTGTCAGCAGTTCAACAGGGGTGAAAGAATATAACGTTCATTTCGCTGGCGCTATATTGGCGGCTCTGCCTACGCTGGTTGTTTATATTGTTTCAGGTCGATATTTTGTTCGCGGTCTTATGGCTGGTTCAGTTAAGGGATAATGATCATGTCATTTCTTAAAATCGCTAATGTCAGTAAATCTTTTGCCTCAACCCAAGTGTTGAACGATATCAATATTGATATTGCCGAAGGTGAGTTTGTCGTTCTGGTCGGCCCATCAGGTTGCGGCAAATCAACCTTGCTTAATACCATTGCTGGTCTTGAAAATGTCACCGCTGGCCAGATTGAAATTGCAGGCCAAGATGTGACCCATACTGTGCCTGCTGACCGTGATATTGCAATGGTGTTTCAGTCTTACGCGCTTTACCCGAATATGACAGTTGAAAAGAACATTACATTTGCCCTTGAAATGCGGGGAATGTCAGCAGAAGCCCAGCGTAAAGCCTGTGCCGAAGTCTCTGAAGTTCTGCAAATTTCGCATTTGCTCAAAAGAAAGCCGGGGCAACTTTCGGGCGGTCAGCGTCAGCGTGTTGCCATGGGACGCGCCCTTGTGCGAAACCCCCAGGTGTTTTTATTTGATGAGCCGCTTTCCAACTTGGACGCCAAATTGCGTGTCGATATGCGGACTGAAATTAAGCAATTGCACGCCAAATTAGGCACAACAATTGTCTATGTGACCCATGATCAAATTGAAGCGATGACATTGGCCAACCGTATCGCGGTGATGAACGGCGGTATCATTCAACAATTGGGCACGCCTGATGATATTTATAACCGCCCGGCCAATCTTTTTGTTGCGTCCTTTATGGGCTCACCATCCATGAATATTCTTGATGTGACATTGGCCCAAAAGAAAACAGGGGTTGAGGTCACGCTTCCGAATGGAGACAAGTTCACATTGGCCGATTCAAATATTGATCTGAAAAGTCTTAAAGATGGTCAGGTTAAAATGGGCATTAGGCCTGAAAGCATTATGGAAAAAGCCCCGGCCAGCAGCAAAGATTTTGCGACATTAAACCAACTGATTGATGTCGTTGAACCTTCTGGGTCTGATACATTTGTTATTTTCCAATTGGGTGAGACAACCATGAACGCACGTTTTGCCGGTGATAGCACTGTCAAATCAGGTGAAAAAATCAAATTTCACCTTGATCTGCGCCGCGTCCATTTCTTTGACCCTGAAACTGGCGATCGTTTGTAACAATGAAATTCGGTGTATTAGGGGATGCCAAAATCAGCCGAACGAAAGTGATCCCTGCGATCCTATCTGCCGGGCATGAGGTGGTGCAAATTGGCAGACGTGATCCATCAACCCCTTCCCCCGACCCGATATATCAAGGCATTCCCCAAACCAGTTATGACGACGTCCTTGCCAATACGGACATTGACGCGATCTATAACCCCCTTCCCAATCATCTTCATGTGCCAATGTCGGTGGCGGCACTGAAGGCGGGCAAACATGTGCTTTGCGAAAAACCTGTGGCATTGAACACAGCCGAATTGGATGATCTGGCAAAAGCCATTGATGCGTCAGGCTGCTATTTTTATGAAGCCTATATGATCCGTCATCATCCGCAATGGCAATGGCTTAAAACAGCAGATATTGGCGATGCGCAAATCGTTCAGGCCATGTTTACATACCCGCCACGAGATCATGGCAATATTCGCAACCGCGCCGATTATGGTGGCGGCCCGGTCTATGATATTGGCTGTTATGCGATCTTGGCAGGCTTGCTTATCTTTGGTGAGCCGCCGATTGATATCGAGATCAGGTTCGAAATGAATCCAGCGTTGGATGTGGAAGACATGGCCAGCGGTATGGTGATCTGGTCTGGCGGACGGCATTTGACCTTTTCCGTATCCAGCGCATCGGCCGCCATGCAATCACTGCTGGTAACGGGCACAAAAGGAAGCGCGAGGCTTCATGTCCCCTTCAACCCACCGGCGAAGACAACAGGGTTTTTAAACAAAGGTCAATTGGGCCAAGATGACGTCATCACCTTCCCTGATTGCGATCAATATGCCTTAATGATTGAAGATTTTGTTCACGATGTTGAAACAAAGACCAGACCTGATCTAACCATCAGCAAAATGATCACAAGTTGTTTGGAACAAATGATCATCAAGCGGAATAAAAAATAGGAGCCAAAAATGCGTTGGGGTTTAATCGGTGCCAGCACCATTGCTAAAGAATGGATGATTGATGCCATCAGGGCAAATGATGGGGTCATCAGCTGTGTGATGTCGAGTGATGAGACCCGCGGCAAAAAATTCGCGGATGACCACGGCATCCCCCATGCCGTGACCGATTTAGAGGCGCTTTTCACGCATGATTTAGATGCCGTCTATATCTCAACCACCAACGAAAAACATTATGACCAATTGATGGCCGCTGTCGCCAATGGGGTTCATGTCTTATGTGAAAAACCATTGGCGTTAACGTTGGATGCCGCCAGCAAAATGGCTCAAGCCTGTGAAAATGCTGGTCTGGTGATGGCGACTAATCATCACTTAAGACATGCCGCCACTCATCGGGCTATTCGTCAAATTGTTCAAGATGGTCAGTTGGGTGATATTCACGCGGCAAGGGTCTTCCATGCGGTTTATCTGCCTCCTCATTTGCAAGGCTGGCGGATCAACAACCCTGATACAGGGGCTGGCGTGGTGCTGGATATTACTGTTCATAATGCCGATACTTTGGCGTTTTTATTGGGGGAATATCCAGAAAAAGTCACAGCCCGAACCCACAACCATGGCATGGCTGGGGCTTCGATGGAAGATGCCGCCATGGGCATTTGGGAATTTCCCTCAGGCGTGATGGCCTATACCCATGAAGGCTTTACCTTGCCCCATGCTAAAAATGGCCTTGAACTTCATGGCAGTGACGCCAGCCTTTATGCTGAAGATGTCATGACCCAGCAACCTAAAGGCACGATTACTATTCGGCGGAATGGGGAGGATACGGTCATTCCCACAGCATCCGAAAATCTTTATGAACGCGGGGTGGGCCAGTTTGTGTCTGCTTGCAAGGGCGGTGATAAACCTGATGCTGATGGTTGGGCAGGCGTGCGGTCTTTGGCGGTGGCATTGGCGACGCTGACTTCAGCCGAAAACGATGAAACCGTCAGCGTTGATTACGGAAAAAGTCTGAACCAATGACCCCCGAAAAACCATCATTTTAGATCATGGATCAGTTTCATCTGTCATGGAGCCATGGAAATGCCACTGTCTTTGCCGATGGGGCTGCGCTCCATCACCTCACCTTTGATTTAGGAGACCGGCTGTTCAGCCCTTTTGCTGAAGCCCCGTGGCAAGACGATTATCTAGACCACCCCCATCAAGACTATCCTAGGCATTTGCAATTGCTTGGGGGGGAATGGGCTTGTGTTCCTTTTGGGTCCAGCCATCATGACCCGGCCCATCACGGTTATGGCACGGATCACAAATGGCAGGTTCTGGCCCAAGAAAACAACGCCATCACCCTTGGGATTGAATATCCTGATCAGCATATGATCAAAAACCTGCGCCGCACCATCAGCGGTGTTGATGGACAAGCCGCCATTGAATTGACCCTTACCCTTAACCCGCGGAAGACAGGGCTATTGCCCATTGGCCTTCACCCTATTTTTAAATTGACTGAAGACCTCAATATCCATGTCTCCAAGCAAGCCAAGGGCTTGACGTTTCCAAGGGTTTTTGAAGACAATATATCCTGTTTGACCCCCAATAAATCTTTTAATGCCGATGGTTTTTGCCCTTCTGATCACGGCATGGTTAACATCTTTCAAACGCCCTGTTCGGTTCACGAAGAATTGGTTCAAATCATGAATGCCGAAGGTGAGATTACCCTCAATTACAGCCAAGAGCGCACCGCCATTCGCCTGACCTGGGATGCCCATCTATTGCCGCATTGCCTGTTGTGGATTTCAAATAAAGGCCGCCGCACCCCGCCATGGAACAATCAATTTCAAGGCATTGGCGTTGAGCCGATCAACAGTTTCTTTGATATTAATGATGAAGCCCCGATGCCTGAAGATTATGGGCTTAACCTGACTGCTGGTGAGGAGACCACCATCACCTATCGCCTTGCTGCAACGCCCCTATGAGGACAACGCAGGTTTCACCTTATTGAGGCTTGTCAGCGCCAGCAGCAAGACGAAGCCAAACACCAACAAGATTTGCGGTAATATCGATAGCGTCACTTGGCTTGCAACCCAGCCAATAGCCAAAGGCGTGATGGTGATGCTAAAATAAGCCGACGCCATCGACAGCCCCATGATTGTTTGTGAAATATCATGGCCAAAACGATGTGGCACCTCTTTCAAAATCGCGGGGAAAATTGGCGCACAACCAACCCCGATCAAAAGGATGCCGATTTGAACAAAGATTAAATCTTCAAATATAAGGGTGAAGCCAACGCCCAAAGCCACCACCGCCATGCCAATTTTTGCCAAAACCTGCCCTTGGAAATAATCCGCGATAACCCCGCTGATAAATCGCCCGCATGTAATGCCAAAATAAAACATGGCTGACCAAAACGCGGCTTGGGATACAGGCAATTCATATTGCACAACCAGAAAACTAGCGATCCACAGCCCGGTTGTGATCTCCAAGGCGCAGTAACTAAAGCACGCCAGCATTTGTGCCGGCACACCGCGCAGACCAATGGCATCTTTATTGGAAATGATCGCGGGTGATGTGTCATTGGCATCAACATTCATCCGAGGGGTGGACCAGGCTTTGACCTTGGCCAATAACAGCAGCCCGATGGCGCCTTGGATTAAACCGATGGCCAAATAGCCTGATTGCCAGCCGCCGCCGGTGGATAAATAATGGGCGATGATCAAAGGGCCAGTCATGGCGCCAACCCCCCAGAACCCATGCAAAAGGTTTAAATGGCTGGCGCGATAATGGGTGGATACAAAGTTATTCACCGCCGCATCAATCGCTCCGCCCCCAAAGCCAAGGGGGATGGTGACCAGCAAAATCACATAGATTGACGCGGTCATGCTATAGGCGACCAAGGCGCTGGCGGTTAAAAAGCAGCTGAATAAAACCAAACGGCCTATGCCAAGCCAAGCCACCAATCGGGCGGAAAGCAGGCTGGAACATACGGTGGCCGCGCAAGTGATCGCCGCGATCACCCCCGCATAGCCAAAAGACAGGCCGAAATCCCCCCGCATTTCAGGCCACGCCGCCCCCAAGACAGCATCGGGGAGACCAAGGCTGATGAAGGTGATGAAAATGACAAGAAGAAGGGGAAGCAATAAAGGCCTCTTATGGCGATGGTCTTAACCGTGGCGTGTTTCAAATGCCCGTCTTGGGCATGA
>WTHX01000063.1 GCA_011522975.1 Alphaproteobacteria bacterium
AGATGAAACCATATCAATCTGGTTTTGCCGGTTTCAACCGGGCGCTGTGGTGCCGCCCCATGACCATCAAATGTCGGCGACGATCGGTGTTTATCAAGGCACGGAACAGAATGACCTTTATGATCGTGATGAACAGGACCTGCCTGTGTTGAAATCCAGCACGGCAATACCCGCCGGTCAGGTGGTGCAGATTGCTGAAAATGCCATCCATGGCGTCACCTGCACCAGTGATGAGCCATCCGAGGCCCTGCATGTTTATTTGGGCGCATTGACCACGGTTGACCGCTCGATCTTTGATATGGCGGCGGGGCAAGAAATGCCTTTTACCGAAGACAATTACAACATGTTGATCAGCCGGTAATTAGGCGTTGATCAGCCTTCCATGCGGTAAAATTTTTGAGCAGTGCTGCCAAAGACAGCATCATGCTGGTCTTCTGGGATGAGGGTTTTAAACGCCGTCATCAATCGGTTGTAATCAGAATATAAACGGTCGACAGGGAAGTTAGACCCCACCATACAGCGGCCACTGCCGAAGGCGTCAAGGCAAGTGGTGACGATAGGGGCAAAGCGATCGGTTGTCCAATCATGGTCAAACATCCCCAAGCCTGAAATCTTGCAAAAGACGTGCGGCAATTCCGCCAAGGGCCTCAGTTGATCCTGCCATTTCGCAATGCCTTCCGCGCTGCGATCATAGGGGCTCCCGGCATGGCAAAGCGCAACGTTCAAATCAGGGGTTTTGGCCAATAAAGCCGCCATATCCGCCATAAATTCAGGGATTAATTGCAGATCAAAACTAAGCCCGCGGCGGGCAAGTTCAGCCAAGCCTTCAGCAAAAGCAGGATTATTGATCAACGCATTTGTGCCTGTCTGGGCATCTTCTTCGGGGGCGCGTCCAACGATTTGGCGAATGCCCCTGACGCTGCCCAATTGTTGCAATTGATCAAGGGTTTGGTTCAGATCTGGCGCGGTTAAATCAGCAAAGGCAACTTGGACCAAAGGCCAGTCAGGGTTGGCTTTGGCCTGTTCATCGACCCATTGGGCTTCGGCTAAGCCGCTTTCCGCGCCGACTTGGATATGGACCGATCCTGAAAATCCTTCTGCCATAGCCATGGCGCGAAATTCATCAAGCAAGAAATCACGTTGAATTGGCTGAGGGTCACCGAAAAACCGTTTTTCACCCTTTGCCATTAACCACGGGTAATGAACAGCCGATAAATCCCAAAGATGGTGATGCGCATCGATCCTATGAAAACGTGTCATGTGCGCGGCACTTTCGCCATACGGCCCAGAATATCCACCCCTTGCTGAAGCCAAAAATGCAACAGGTCAATAAAGATCCAGTTTTCAGTCAATTTATCGCCATCACGGCGATAGAGATCAATCACCCGCATATCGCCGGGCTTATCGCTGGCGGGCATGCCCATAAACCCGCCGGTTGGGGTAAGCGTTAGGTTCGGCCAGCCAAAAAACCCGCCGTAATGGCCTTCGGCAACCCGCGCAACATGGCCGTTAAAAATGCGGTCTTTAAAGCCCGCGCGGAACGGCCCTGAATGTTGTTCGGCATAGCGTTCAATGGTGAAAGTCGCGCCAATCCCCGCCGGCCCCCACCAGACCATATCTTCATTCCAACTGCGGCGGAGTTCTTGAACCAAAGGTTCTTCCCTGCCGCCTTTCCATGTCTTGATGTCTTGCACCATATAATCAATAGCAGCGATGGTCTTTTGCCCTTCTTCCGGCGGTTGTGGGTCCATCATGATGCCGTCATGGGTCATGGGCCCGGGCTGAATCATATGCGCGCCTGTTTGGGGCGGAAATGGATTAAGCCCTGCCTGCATCATCAAATGGGGAATATCAAAATACATGGCGGTTTCGGCAATCTTGCCATCAAACACGCGGTTAAATTCAGCATAACGCAACATGGCGATCTTGCCGGTGGGGGCGATTCCCAACCACGGCTGATCAAACAGCCCCATCAGATGCCCCATGGAGACAACCCAAACCCCGTCATCACCATCAAGAGTGTTATCCCCCGCCATGAAAATATCAAGGCGGCGTTGCATGGATGTGAGCGATGTTTTTAAAGGCGACCAAAATTCAGCCGCAACAGCCTCGGCGCCGTGCAATTCATTGAACGGGTGAAACCCCCGCCATTTGTAGTCAGGGCTAACAACCGCTTTTAATGCGTCTGAACTGCCTTTGCTATCGGCTTGATCAAGGGCTTTGTAGAAATCATGAACCAGTTTTTTTTGGGATTGATAATCAGTCATTACAGCCTGCACCAAGATAATGGGATGATTTGAAATAATACCTTGCCAAGCCAAATTCACTATGTCTAGAATATTTGCATGCGTATGCAAATTTTTCATGCGCATTCATAATTTGAAATGGGGAAGGCGCTGATGGCTGAAATCCAGCTGCGTAATTTGTCGAAGCGATGGGGCAGTTTTGTGGGGGTTGATTGCTTCAACCTGACCATACCTGACAAAGAATTTCTTGTTCTTTTAGGGCCTTCTGGTTGCGGTAAAACAACCACCATGCGGATGATCGCAGGGCTTGAAGAAGCCACTGAAGGTGAGATTCTCATCGATGGTCAGCGCGTCAATGATCTGGAGCCTAAAGATCGTGATGTCGCCATGGTGTTCCAATCCTATGCGCTTTATCCGAATATGAATGTCTATGAAAATATTCGGTTTCCGTTGAAAGTTCGCGGAATTGACGCCGACTCCCATGATGCGAAAGTGCGCCGTGCCTCCGCCATGGTTGAGTTGGATGAGTTTTTGCACCGTAAGCCTGCTGAACTTTCAGGGGGACAGCGCCAGCGGGTGGCATTGGCCCGCGCCATCGTGCGTGAGCCTAATGTTTTTCTGATGGACGAACCGCTTTCTAACCTCGATGCCAAATTGCGGGTATCAACACGGGCGCAGATCAAAAACTTATCCCATGAATTGGCGGTGACGACGATTTATGTCACCCATGATCAGATCGAAGCCATGACCTTGGCTGATCGTGTCGTTGTGATGGAAAAAGGCATTGTTCAGCAAGTTGGCACGCCAACGGAAATCTATGACAAGCCTGCCAATGCTTTTGTGGCCAGTTTTATTGGCAACCCTGCCATGAATTTGATCAAAGGTCATGCCAAAGCAGGCGTTTTTACAGCGGAACATACCGCCATTAAAAAACTCAAAATTGATGACGGGGACGTCACTCTAGGTTTCCGTGCTGAAGATGCTGAGGTGGTGTCCTCAAAAGGTGATATCACCGCCCCGATTTATTCGATTGAACTTTTGGGCGATGCCACCATGGTCACCGTCCGTATTGGTGAGGCTTTGATCAGTGTGAAAGCTGACAAATCCTATCGTGCTGAAATTGGCGACACGGTTCATATCCATGTGCCTGTCGATCATTGTCATCTGTTTGATGCTCAATCAGGTGAACGAATTGGGTCTTAGGCCCATGATGCCCCTTAACAGGGGACAACTGAATGTCAGTTCAATGGCATTCGCAAAAACAGGGAGTTGAAGATGTTTTTGAAAAAACTAACCTTGGCCGGTGCTGCGATTCTGATGTCAGGATCAGCAATGGCCGCATGTAATATCGACGGTCGCGTCAGCATCGTTGGTAATGAATTCCCCGCCATTCACGCTGTGGCCGATGGGGCCAAGGCATGCTCAGGCGGTGAAGTGAAAGCAAACCTGACGGCTGATCACCAGAAGATCAATGTTGCTGGTATGACCGGCAACCCTGCTGAATACACGTCAGCGATTATCGCCAATTCATCCATCGTTGCATTGATGAACGAAGATGTTATTCGTCCATTGGATGATCTGGTGGCAAAGCATGGCCAGTCCTTAAAGCCAAACCAGTTGATCAAGATCAATGGTGAAGTTATGGCGGTGGCGTTCATGGCGAATGCTCAGCATTTGGTTTATCGTTCTGACGTGCTTGAAAAAGCAGGCATCCAGCCGCCAAAGACCTATGAAGACATGCTCGCAGGGGCTGAAATCATCCGCAGCAAAGGTCTGATGCAGTATCCTTTGGGTGGTGCTTATAAAGCAGGGTGGAACCTCGCACAGGAATTCACCAATATGTACATCGGTCATGGTGGCGAATTCTTTAAGCCAGGCTCTGCTGAAGTATCCATCAACAACGCCCAAGGTGTTGCGACGCTTGAAATGCTGAAAGCGCTGAGCGGTTACATGAACCCTGATTTCTTAACCCATGATTCAAACGCGACTTCTGCTGAATGGAAAGCAGGCAATGTTGCGATGATGAACATGTGGGGTTCACGCATGGGGCCATTGAAAGACCCTGAGCAGTCAACAGCCGAAGTTGTGGCGACAACAACATTGGCCGCGCCAATGACAGTTGGTGGTGGTTCAACCCCTGCAACAACCCTGTGGTGGGATGGCTGGACTGTGGCAAAGAACGTTTCAGACGCAGATGCAGAAGCCACATTCTTGGCCATGATGAACGGCATCAACCCAAATCGTCTTGATGATGAAATGGCACCGCTTGCTGTTTGGTTGATCGATGGCTATGAGCCAACACCAGCCGCTGTTGGTGTTTTTGCTGCCGCGAATATGAACGCGACACCATACCCAATGCTGCCATATCAGGGCCTTCTGCATACCGCCCTTGGTGCTGAAATCGTTGATTTCATGCAGGGCAAGGAAAGTGCTGAAAAAGCATTGGCTGATGTTGAAGCTGCCTACACAGCCGCTGCGCGTGAAAAAGGCTTCTTGAACTAAAACCATATCCTTCAGGAAGGGGTTCTCCCCTTCCTGAGTCCAGTTTTTTAAGGCGCATCCAACAATGAAACACAGTTCATTTTTCTGGTTCATTCTGCCAACAGCAACAGCCATGTTGTTGTTTATTGCGCTGCCTATTATTTCTGTTTTGATACAATCGGTGCATACCCCTCATGATGCGGTTTTGATTGAAACTGAAAATTGCGGTCCTTTTGGCTGCACCACCGCCACGACGATTGACCAAGAGGCAACCCGCGCGTTACGCGATGAAAAGCCTTTGGGTAAATTTGTTGGGCTGGATATTTATTTTGATCGTGGGCATTTGGCGATTGATGAAGTGGCTGAAACCTGGGCCAATGCCGATAGCCTTGGCCAGTTTTTTTCTGATTTGAACAATCTGCCATTTTATCGGGCGATGGCTTTTACCTTGACCTTTACCTTTTCGGTGACGCCATTGATGCTGGTCTTTGGGTTGATGATCGCCTTGGGTGTGAACGCCTTGCATCAACGCATCAAAGGGGTGCTGATCTTCTTTTCATTATTGCCGATGATCGTCTCCCCGTTGATCGGGTCATTGGTGTTGTTCTGGATGATCGACAGTCGCGGCATCTTTGGGTCGGCCTTGCAATGGTTATTTGATGATCCTGATTTATCGCTGAAAGCCTCAACTGGGCTGACGTGGATCATGTTGATTGTTTATGGGGTTTGGCACGCCGCGCCGTTTTCGTTCATTGTATTTTACGCCGGCTTGCAAACCTTGCCGCAGGATACGCTGGAAAGCGCGCAAATTGATGGCGCGTCGCGCTGGCAACAGGTGCGCTATGTCATCGTTCCGCATTTGATGCCATTAATCACTTTTGTTGCGTTGATCCAATTGATGGATAATTTCAGGGTGTTTGAACCGATTGTCGGGTTTAATTCCGAAGCCCATGCCGCGTCTTTATCGTGGTTTATTTTTAACGATCTGGGTGGTGAAACGCGCTTGCTGTCTTCGGCGGCAACATCATCTGTGCTGACCATAATTGGGGTGTCGATTTTGCTGACCCCTGTTTTGATCCGCACCTGGCGCGATTTCAACGCAAAGAGTTAGTGAAGGTCTGATCATGTCACAATCATACTCTTTAGCCATGAAACGTCAGCCGCTTGGCCTGAAACTTCTGATCTGGGGCTTTATCAGCCTATGGTTGGTGATCGCAGCCTTTCCATTTTTATGGACGCTTTGGGGTTCATTTAAAATGGAACCTGATTTCTTTTCCAAAGCAGATTGGTTTAATGCCATTTTAGCACCCCGCACCATCGAAGAACACGGCACGGCTTTTATTGGCGATGGCTATCATGGGGCATGGGTCCAGGAAGAATTTTGGAAAGCAGTCATTAACACAACCTTGGTCTGTTTCTTTGTGGTCTGCACGTCTTTGACGATTGGAACATTGGGCGGATACGCGTTATCGCGGTCAAGTTACCGCTATACATTTTGGCTGTTGATCACCGCATTGATCTTTCGGGCCATGCCGCCGATCACTTTGGTGGCGGGGTATCTTCTGCCGTTTTTTGAATGGAATTTATGGGGTCATTTGACCACAACGGTAATTGTGCTGGTGGCGATCAATCAGCCGTTTACGCTTTGGATGCTGCATAGTTTCTTCCAAAAAATCCCGAAAGACCTGGACGAAAGCGCCAAGGTTGATGGCTGTACCCAGTTCCAAGCCTTCCGCCATGTGATTATCCCCGTGATGTGGCCAGGGGTCATCACCACAGGGCTGTTTAGTTTCCTTCTGGCCTATAACGATTTTGCTGTGACCTCTATGTTGCTGTCGAAAGAAAACCAAACCATGGTGCCCAAAATTGCAAGTTTCCTTGGCACCACCCAGACCGAAGGCAATGTTATGTTTGCAGTTTCTGCGGTGGTATCGGCAACAGCACCGTTGTTCATTCTTGTATTATTTTTCCAACGTCAGATTGTGTCAGGCCTGACCCAAGGCGCGGTGAAAGGGTGATGGCTATGGCAATTACAGGAGCGGTACGATGAAGGGTTCACGCCCCGAACAAGCGGTATTAAGCCGCGATACGGACTTGTCTAAAACAGATGAAACCCGCGCGGTAATCGAAGGCATGGTCGATGGCCTTAATGATCACCGTATTGATGATATTGGTCAGTTTTTTGCCGAAGGTTTTCGGTGGATGGGCAATACAGGTTGCGGCACAAAAGAAGGTCTGAAAGCCTTTCAAGACAATTGGCAGCGGCCATTCCAAGCCGCCTTTTCCGATAAAACCTGCATTGATGAAGCCCGCCTTTATATGGGGGAATGGGCGGCTGCTTTTGGCCGACAAGAAGCAACACATTCAGGTGAATTTATGGGGATTGCCCCAACAGGAAAGAAAGTTGAAATCCGCTATATGGATTTCTGGAAAGTAGAAGACGGTAAAATTACCGACAATTGGGTCATGGTCGACTTTCCCCATGTCATGGCGCAATTGGGCGTTGATGTGTTCAACGGCGAAGGCTGGGAAGCCTATGACCGCGGAGAACGCACCCCGCCATCTCCCGAATAAAACGAAACATGAAGGGGGCCCCTACGGACTGACCCCAATAGAATTAGAGGATAATGTTATGGCTATTGAGTATTTAAAGCGCAGTAAATCAGAAGCAGAAATTCGCGAGGATGACGCTAAAACGCGCGCCACGGTCGAAGCAACTTTGGCAGATATTGAAAAGCGCGGCGATGCAGCGGTGCGCGAATTATCCCAAAAATTTGACAATTACGCGCCTGAAAACTTTCGCCTGTCGGCAAGCGAGATTGAAGCGGCGATGAATAAAGTATCCACCCGCGATATGGAGGATATTAAATTTGCCCAAACCCAAATCCGCCGCTTTGCCCAAGAGCAAAGAGCCAGCATGACCGATGTTGAGGTTGAAACGCTGCCGGGTGTTATTTTGGGGCATAAAAATATCCCTGTGCAATCGGTGGGCTGTTATGTGCCGGGCGGCAAATTCCCCATGGTGGCGAGCGCCCATATGTCTGTTTTAACCGCATCGGTTGCAGGCGTGCCGCGGATTATCGCATCAGCCCCGCCCGTCAACGGGGAGCCGCATCCCGCGATTGTTGCCGCTATGGCCATGGGCGGCGCCCATGAAATCTATGTCATGGGCGGCATCCAAGCGGTGGGTGCTATGGCGATTGGCACTGAGACAATCGACCCTGTTCATATGTTGGTTGGGCCCGGCAATGCCTTTGTTGCCGAAGCCAAACGCCAGTTATACGGCCGTGTCGGGATTGACCTTTTCGCAGGGCCAACGGAAACCATGGTGATTGCTGATACTACTGTTGATGCTGAGATTTGCGCGACTGATCTCTTGGGGCAAGCCGAACATGGCTATAATTCTCCGGCTTGCATGATCACCAATTCGCGGCAATTGGCTGAAGAAACGCTGGAAGAAATTGACCGACTTTTACAGATTTTGCCGACATCTGAAACCGCCAGCATCAGTTGGCAAGATTACGGCGATATGATCGTCTGTGACAGTTACGATGAAATGTTGGCGGTTGCCAATGACATGGCCTATGAGCATGTTCAGGTGATGACTGATCGTGATGATTGGTTCCTCGAACAAATGCATTCCTATGGGGCGTTGTTCTTGGGCGCGCGGACCAATGTTGCCAATGGCGATAAGGTGATCGGCACCAACCACACTTTGCCGACGAAAAAAGCAGGCCGATATACGGGCGGCTTATGGGTGGGCAAGTTCCTGAAAACCCATTCCTATCAGAAAGTCATGACCGATGAAGCCGCGGCGATGATCGGTGAATATGGCTCACGTCTTTGCATGCTGGAAGGTTTTGTCGGCCATGCCGAACAATGCAATATCCGTGTCCGCCGCTATGGGGGCAAGAATGTACCTTATGGTGAGGCGGCCGAATGACATCAGCCAGCCATCAAGCCGATGTGATTAAACCGATACGGCAGGCCATGTATGCTTTTGAGGCATCGTCTGTTCAATCGGCTTTGGCGGCTGTGCTGGCGGCGGATGCAGAAATTCATCTTTGTCATCCTTTTGGGGATTGTCAGGGGGCGGATGATTATTACGCGACGGCGTATCAGCCGTTATTTCATGCGATCCCTGATCTTGAGCGCCGTGATCTGATTGTTATGTCAGGCCATGATGGTAAGAGCGATTGGATCGGGGCTTGCGGGTATTACGCCGGCAGTTTCATCCGGCCGTTTTTGGATATCCCGCCAACAGGCCATCATTGTGCCATGCGGTTTCATGAATTTTATCGCATTGAGGGTGGTCAGGTTGTTGAAATACAAGCGATTTGGGATATTCCAGAGATGATGATGCAGGCCAATGCTTGGCCAATGGCCCCATCATTGGGGCGGGAATGGCAAGTGCCTGGCCCGGCAACCCAAGATGGGCTTGCGCCGCGCCATGACCCTGAACGCGGTGAAAAGGCAAAACAAATCGTTATTGATATGCTGACTGACATGACACGGCATCCGTTAGAAGGCGATGCCAAGGTCATGAATCTTGACCGTTATTGGCATCCGCGCATGACATGGTATGGCCCTGCAGGAATTGGAACAGCGCGTGGATTGGCAGGGTTTAGGCATTGGCATCAAATCCCGTTTTTAAACGCTATGCCTGATCGTAAAAGCGGGGCGGCGGTTGATCTGGATATTCATTTCTTCGGCGATGGCGATTATGTCGCTGTCACGGGCTGGCCAGATATGGCCATGACAATCACCCAAGATGGCTGGTTGGGGATCGCGCCTTCAGGACAGTCAATCACCATCCGCAGTCTTGATTTCTGGCGGCTTGAAGGTGAGTTGATCCGAGAAAATTGGGTGCTGGTTGATCTCTTGGATGTTTATCGCCAATTGGGGGTTGATGTGCTGGGGCGGATGCGTGAATTCAACAAGGCCAGATCCATGGGTGAGATCAGTTTGGAGCATGATTATCAATGACCAAAATGACGGCCAAACAGCGCATGGGTGCATTGAATAAAGTCACTGCCGTTGATGTGGCGGAGCGGGCTGGCGTGTCGCAATCTGCCGTCAGCCGTGTTTTTACCCCTGGGGCATCGGTGTCTCCTCAAACTAAAAACAAAGTCTTGAAAGTGGCCATGGAATTGGGGTATCGCCCCAACTCACTGGCGCGCGCCATGGTTTCTGGCAAGAGCCGTATGATCGGCTTGGTGGTGGCTTATCTGCAAAACCAATTTTACCCAGAAGCCATTGAAAAATTATCCAAAGCCATGCAGGAAAGAAATTATCACCTGCTTGTTTTCATGACGTCCAAAACCGAAGGTGATGTCAGTGAGGTCTTTGACGAAATTTTAGATTATCAGGTTGATGGCATCATCGCAGCATCGGTGGCTTTGTCATCAGATCTATCGAAACGTTGCGCCAATGCGGGCGTGCCTGTGGTGCTGTTTAACCGGTCGCAAGATGATGACAGTTTATCATCCGTCACGTCTGAAAATTATCAAGGCGGGCGAAAAATTGCTGAACATTTGATCGCAACTGGCCATCAGCGAATCAGTTTTATCGCGGGTTGGGAAGGGGCATCGACCCAACGTGACCGGCAAGCCGGATTTATCGACGCGCTGCAAGATGCGGGTGTTGATCTGTGGTCGCGCGGTGTTGGAAATTTCATCATGGAAGATGCCAAAGCCGCCACCCATGCGATGTTTGCGGGTGGGGTGGAAAATGGTCCGGATGCTATTTTTGTGGCGAATGACCATATGGCTTTTGCGGTGATGGACACATTGCGTTTTGAATTGGGAATTGCTGTCCCTGAGCAGGTTTCAGTGATTGGGTATGATGATGTGCCGGCCGCGTCTTGGCCATCTTATAACCTGACCACCGTCCGCCAGCCAACCAACCAGATGGTCACAGCGACTGTTGATCTGTTATTGGCGCAAGTCGAAAATACGGACTTATCGTCCACAGCCCCTCGTCAAATTAAAATTGATGGCCCGTTGATCATCAGAGGATCAGCAAAGTCATGAACAATAAAGGAAGAAGAATATGAAAGGCTTTAGTCAAAAATTTATCGATTTTCCAGATTACATTCTGGGCATCACCAAAGAGATTTGGGAAGACCGCGGAATTGCGACGCTGAATGAATATTACGGTGAAGATATGTATTTGCGCATGCCTTTGGGGGTTTATCGCGGCAATCAAGGCGTGATCAGCAAAACCATGTCCACGCTGGTGGAATTTCCTGACCGTGAATTATTGGGCGAAGACGTGATTTGGTCCGGCAATGAAGATGACGGTATGTTAAGCTCTCACCGTCTTTATTGCACAGGCACGCATCTTGGCCATAGCATGTTTGGTGAGCCGACAGGAAATACTGTTCACTTCCGTGCCATCGCGGATTGCTATGCCATCAATAACGCGATCACCGATGAATGGCTGGTCCGTGATTATGGCGGTGTCGCCAAGCAAATTGGCTGGACCGCCCAAGAAGCCGCTGCGCAATTGATCGAAGCCGAGGGCGGCATTGATCACTGTGAAAAACCGCTGACCCCCCACAATGATATGGTCGGGCCATATACCGGCAAGGGCAATGATAATGAATGGGGGCAGAGATATGCCGATGTGCTTAACCGCATTATGTCGGCTGATCTGGCCGTGATCCCAGAAGCCTATGATCGTGCCATCAAAGGCGAATACCCAGGCATGACAACGGCAAGAGGCTGGGGTGAAGTTGATCAATTTTGGATTGGCCTGCGGGCGGCTTTCCCGAACGCGACATTTAAAATTGAACATCAAATTGGCCGTGATGACCCGATGATGCCGCCGCGCGCTGCGATCCGCTGGTCTTTGCATGGTAAGCATGATGGCTGGGGGTCTTTCGGGCGTCCAACAGGGGCAGAGGTCTATATCCTTGGTATGGCGCATGCTGACTTTGGTGCTTTGGTTACGGATCAGCCTAAGATTAGAAATGAATTCGCGCTTTATGACGAAGTGGCGATCTGGAAACAAATTTTGATGCAAACGGGCTGATTGTCCGTGAAGACCAATGAAGGGGGGAATGATATGACAAAAACCGATATTGAAAGCCGCATTGTCCGTTATGGTGATCTGGTGCCATGCCGCACGGCGTTTATTGATGCCCATACCCCTGGGTCGGATCAAAAGGAAAATTTCACCATTATCGGTGGCGGTGTTTCTGAAGCCGCGGATCAACATGTTCATATTAAAGACACGCCGGGGTTTAATATTGGCGCGGCGGGGCAACCACCGAAATGCCGGAATTCTTTGCATACGCACCGCACGGCCGAAGTGTTCTTTGTGTTGTCAGGCCGCTGGCGGTTCTTCTGGGGGAACACGGGGTCAGACGGCGAAGTCGTGCTGAACGAAGGGGATGTGATTAATATCCCCACCGGCATTTTCAGAGGCTTTGAGAATATCGGCAATGATTATGGGATGATCATGGCGATCCTTGGGGGTGATGATGCTGGTGGCGGTGTGATTTGGGCTCCGCAAGTGATCAACGAAGCCCAAGATCATGGCTTGATTCTGGGTCAAAATGGCGTGCTCTATGACAGCAAAAAAGGTGAGGCTCTGCCAGATGGTTTTGCCCCGATGCCAACCCTTGATGATGATCAGATGGCGTTATTCCCCCATGTCACCAGCGCTGAATTTGTGCCGCGTTTTGTCGCCCGCTATTGGGATATGATGGCGATGGCCGACCATCAGCCGGCCTTGGTGATCGATGAGCATGGCATGCTGAAAGACCGCCCGGGGTTTAGTCTTGAATTGCTTCGTGAGGGGTCGCTTGATGATACGGCTTACTCAACAGACCGCCATGAAGTTTTAATGGTGATGCGGGGGCATTGGTCTGTGGATCTGGACGATGACCGTGTCACATTGGCCCCGGGTGATGTGTTTGCCATCCCGCCAGGGATGAAGCGGAAACTTACCCCTGCGATGAGCGGTGAAGCCAGTCTCTTTCGGGTGCGCAACACCGATGATACTGCAGGCCCAACCATGGCCTTTGAAACAGCCGCGCCATCACGGTAAGGTTATAAGGGAGGAAAATATGACCAAAATTTTAACAAGCCATGTGGGGTCATTGCCCCGAACCCAAGAGGTCGTCGATTTCATTTTCGCACGGGAAAATGAAAAGCCTTATGATCAATCTGCATTTAATGATTGCATGGCATCTTCCTGTGCCGAAACAGTACGCCGTCAGGTTGAAGCAGGGATTGATATTGTCTCCGATGGTGAGACGTCAAAAATCTCGTATGCCACATATGTCAAAGATCGTTATACAGGGTTTTCTGGCGACAGCCCTCGCAATGCCCCTGGCGATTTAAAATTATTCCCAGGCTTTCTAAAACGCTTAGCCGATGATGGCGGCACGCCGCAATACGCCCGCCCCATGTGTACTGGGCCTGTGACGTCAAAAGGCCAAGATGAATTAAACGCCGATATTGCCAATTTAAAAGCGGCTATGGCCCAACATGGGGCTAAACGAGGCTTTATGAACGCGGCATCCCCTGGGGTGATCTCTTTGTTTTTGCAAAATGATTATTACGCCAGCCGTGATGACTATCTGGCGGCTTTGGCCGATGCCATGAAAGAAGAATACGAAACCATTGTTGCCGCTGGTCTTGATTTGCAATTGGATTGCCCTGATCTGGCGCTTTCGCGGCATATGTTATTCGGGGATTTATCCGATGATGAATTTGTCAAAATTGCCAATACCCATGTTGACGCGTTGAACCACGCGTTGCGCGATGTCGATCCTGATCGCGTGCGGGTGCATATTTGCTGGGGCAATTACGAAGGCCCGCATATTTGCGATATTGATATGGATAAAGTGTTTTCAACATTGATGAACACCCGCGCCCGCTATGTTTTGTTTGAAACATCAAACCCGCGCCATGCCCATGAATGGACGGTCTTCCGCGATCGCAAATCTGAAATTCCAGATGATAAAATTCTGGTGCCCGGGGTTGTTGATACCACCACCAATTTTGTCGAACATCCTGAACTGGTGGCAGAACGGATCAAACGTTTCGTTGATATCGTTGGCGCTGATCGGGTGATTGCAGGTTCAGATTGCGGCTTTGGCACTTTTGCAGGTTTCGGGGCGGTAGACCCTGACATTGCTTATGCCAAATTATCCAGCCTTGCAGAAGGCGCGGCTTTGGCCTCAAACCGTCTGTAAGAGAATGGCGCGACTTGACCCGCTGGTGATGCTGCCGGGGATGATGTGCGATGAACGGCTGTTCGCTCCGCAAAAGGCGGTGATCGCCAATGGCCGTGATGTCATCATCCCTAAGTTATATGGTGGGGAGACCATCACTGATTTAGCGCGTCTGATTTTGGCGCAATTGCCAATACGTTTTGCGCTGGCTGGTCTTTCTATGGGCGGTATTGTGGCGATGGAAATGATGCGCCAAGCCCCGCAGCGGATCAGCAAAATGGCGATTATGGACAGCAACCCCTTTGCCGAAGATTCCGCCCGGCAGTCATTACGCGACATCCAGATCGATAAAGTTAAAAAAGGGGATTTGCGGGCAGTGATGCGCGATGACATGAAACCGCATTATCTGGCCAATACGCCCAACCGTCAGCAGGTGCTTGATCTTTGTATGGCGATGGCGCTTGATCTGGGGGATGATGTTTTTATTCAGCAATCGCGCGCTTTGGCCAGCCGTCCGGATCAGTCGGGTTCTTTAGCCAAAGTTAAAGTGCCAAGCCTTATACTTTATGGCGCAGAGGACCAACTTTGCCCTGAGGACCGTCATTTGGCGATGCATGACTTGATTGCAGGATCAAAACTGGTGAAAATCGAAGGCGCGGGGCATTTGCCCTGTTTGGAAAAACCTGATGAAACAACAGCAGCATTGCAACGCTGGTTGGAGGAAGAATGAACGAGACTTTATTGGCGCTGTTACGCCGTATTGATACCCCAAGTGTTTGTAATGCGATTGAAACTGCTCAAGGCAAGCGTGGGTTTAATGCTTTTACCCGTGGCACAATGCTGGCGTCTGACCCAACCGCAGGGGCAATTGTCGGTTATGCCCGCACCGCTAAGATCGCCGCCAATGAGCCGCCACAAGACCCGCCAGAGGTAATTAAAAAAAGGCGTATGGCTTATTATCAGCATATGGCTGAAGGCCCAAGACCAGCGGTTGCTGTGGTTGAAGATGTTGATTTTCCCCATGCTGTTGGTGCGTTTTGGGGAGAGGTGAACACCACTGTCCATAAAGGCTTTGGCCTGTCAGGGGTGCTGACCAATGGCGTGATGCGGGATTTGGGCGATCTGGCCTCTGATTTTCCTGTTATCGCAGGGTCCATTGGCCCGTCCCATGCCTTTGTTCATGTCCGTGAAATTGGCACACCTGTAACGATTTTTTCCATGACCGTAAATGATGGTGATTTGATTCATGCCGATCGCCATGGCGGTGTTGTGATCCCGCCTGAAGTGATTCCTGATCTGGAAGCCGCTATTTTAAAAATGTTTGCAACCGAAAAACTGATTCTTGAACCTGCCCGCCAAGATGATTTTGACTTTGAAGCCTTTCAAAAAGCATGGGCGGCATTTGAGGCGGCGCGGACGTAACAATTTGGCCAATAAGATGGGTGTGACTAGACGATTATCGCTTATCGCTTATCGATTATAGATTGACGGTGATGCAGAATTTCGGTTCTGATAATGGCGTGCAATCAGATCAAAGGATGAGTGATCATGGCCGCGTATCAAAAGCCAGTGAAATGGCAAAACCCCAAGGTAAAACTGTTTCCGCATCAGGTGGGATTCACCTGCCCGCCCCATGATTTTGACGCCGGGCCGACCGATTTTCTACGCATCGCCCCACGTTCAGTGGGTGTTCATGGCTGGATGCTTCATGTTCCTGACTATGCCCACCGTTTGGACCAGCGGAAGCAAAATTTCAATATGCTGGAAGACTTCGTCCATAACATGGCCAATAATGGCGTCGATGTTTGTGGTCAGGTGGGGTCAAACTGGGTTCATGCTTGCGGGCTTGGGGTTGAAGGGGTTCGACAACATTGCGAACGCCTATCCGATACTTATGAAACGCCCTTCCATATGGCTGGTTATGCCATGGTTGAAGCCTTGCGTGAGATTAACGCTGAAAAAGTCGCGCTCAATGCCTGTTACCACCGCGATACTTGGTATCAAGGCACGGTTGGGTTTTTGAAAGAGGCGGGGTTTGACGTTGTCTGGGCGGGCAATTTTTATGACCAAGGCTGGTTCCCCAGCCAGCAGGATGTTGATGATTGCATCTGGTGCTTTGATGAACAATTGCTTTGGGATTCGTTTGATTATGTTGCGGATAAAGCCCCCAATGTTGACGCCTATTTGATCAACGGTATGAGCAATTACCGCCGCCCATCCGATGGATTGGCACAGCGTCCATTGCACCATGAAAAAGCATTGGAAGCCCGATTGGGCAAACCCATTATCGGGCATGACACCGCGTTATATTGGCGGATTTTCAAAACCCTTGGGCTGGCCCCTGAAACCGACCAAGGCCGATTACTGGCATCATTAAAAGGCTGACCAAGTCAGCCCCAAAACTCCAAAAAAAGATTTTAGGTTTAAAGGAAAAGTAAATGCATAAGATTGTTGCTCTTTGGGCGGTGCCGCGGTCCACCTCAACCGCCTTTGAATGGATGATGCGCCAGCGTGGTGATCTCAACTGCCTGCATGAACCTTTTGGTGAGGCATGGTATCAAGGCGAAGACCCGTTATGGCCGCGGTTTCAAGATGGCGATAAAACCACCGCTGGCCTGACGCTGGAAAGCGTTTGGGATGACATCAAAGCCAAGGCTGAACAAGGCCCTGTCTTTATCAAAGACTTTCCCCATTACATCAACCATATGTGGGATGCTGAATTTTTAAGCCATTTCACCCATGCGTTTTTAATCAGGGATCCTGCCAAAACCTTAACATCGCTTTATGCCCGTTGGCCTGATTTTGATGAATTGGAAGTCGGTTTCCCTGAACAGCGTGCGCTCTATGATTTGGTCACGGCGTTGAATGGGTCTGCCCCGCCTGTGGTGGATAGTGATGATCTGCTGGAAAACCCCCATGACATGACCGCTGCTTTTTGTGATGCGGTGGGCATTCCCTTTGTTGAAAGCGCCCTCACGTGGGAAGCAGGCGGTGATCCGTCCGAGCACAGTTGGTGGGATGGTGGGTCATTCCACGCCAATTTAGCGCAATCCACAGGCCTAACCCCGCAAAAACGCAAATATGTTGATCTGGAAAACACCCCCGATCGGGTGAAGCGGGTCTATCGCCGCATGATGCCCCATTATCAGCATCTTCATCAGAACAGATTGACGGTCTGATCAATGGATAATCCTGCCGCGCGGCTAAATAAAATTATCCAAGACAGGCTTTGCATCGGCTGCGGGTTATGCGCCAGTTTTGCTGGCGATGACGCGATTGGTTTTGGGCTGAATGATGATGGTGATCTTGTCCCTTTTGCCCGTGATGGCCTGACCGATGCGGTGATGGATCAAGTCGATCAGATTTGCCCATCCATGCGGGTTGAAGGCCTGCCCCAACACCTGATTGATGACAGCCCCCATCATGATCTGGTCTGGGGGCCTCACCATGGGCTGAAGACAGGTCATGCGGGTGATGCGATGATCCGTCATATCGGTTCAACCGCAGGGGTGTTGACCGCTTTGGGATGTTTTTTGCTGGCGTCAGGTGAGGTTGATTTTATCGCCCATGTTAAAGTCGCTGATGACCCGCCGCATCATGGCATGGCCACGATCAGCACCACCCAAGATGAGGTGATCGCGGCGGCGGGATCACGCTATGGGCCAACCGCGCCGTTGCGGCATATCATGGCGCTTTTGGATCGCGGTCAGCCTTTTGCCTTGATCGCCAAACCTTGCGATTTAAACGCGGTTCGTAATCTGGCGCATCTTGATGAGCGGGTTGACCGTTTGATTAAATATTGGCTGACGCCAGTATGCGGCGGCTTTACCCCTGATGAAGGTTATCAGCAGTTCTTAGACCGCCACCACATCCCGAAAGAAGATGTTAAGGCCTTGCGTTACCGCGGCTATGGATGCCCTGGGCCAACGCAATTGACCATGGCGTCTGGTGAGACGAAGGACATTCATTATCTTGATTTCTGGGGGGATGATGAAAGCCATTGGGTCTTGCCCTTGCGCTGTAAAATCTGTCCTGATGGGATAGGTGAAGGGGCTGATCTGGCGGCGTCTGACACATGGGATGGCGGCTCACCTGATCGTGTTGAGAGCGAAACAGATCTGGGGTTAAACCATATGATCATCCGCACCAAGGCCGGAATGGAATTGGTGGAAAATGCGGTGAAAGCAGGGTATCTGACCATTACCACTGATGCCACGATTGACGACCTTAACCGCACCCAGCCGCATCAAGTCAAAAAGAAATATGCCGGGCTGGCGCGTGCCCATGGGCTTGCCGAAGCAGGTAGCTTTGCGCCTCAACTGGTCAATATTCGTGCCGAAGCCCTTACAGATGCAGCCGGTGAAGATGCCTATGAGCGGGAAAAACAAGGCAGTAAGAAAAGAGCATTGGCGTTAAAAAATAATTGACGTCATCATTCGCTTGACAGCACCAGAGCCCATGGATAATGATTTACATATATTGGTGACCAAGGCCAAAGGCCGAGGTAGAATAGGGAATTCGGTGCGCCGTATCCATCAGGAAGCAAATCCGAAGCTGTACCCGCAACTGTAGATGGTTGATGTATGCCCTAACGCCACTGGACGGATCGTATCCAAACCATAGGGGGTTCGTTTGGGAAGGCGGTATGCATCTAAAACCATAAGCCAGAAGACCTGCCAATGTGAAGCAACCAACTTGGGGCGGGTGTCCCCTCATGGAGTGAAACATGGCGCAAACTATCCTCGAAGCACGCGACCAATCCGTCGTGCATCCCAATGGCTCACCAGACCGAGCAACCCAATCTGAATTTGATCTGACAAGTTTCAGCATCTTTAACGCTTGCCTGATGGCAATGGTGATCGCCGCCCCGATTTGGGCGTCCATCGCGTACATCTTAATGCGTTAAAATCTCTTTCAAGGGATTTCCTTTTTGGAATATCAAGATGCTGAATGTTCACCAGATCGCGCTGGGCTATAATGGCACGCCGCTCATCCAAGATTTGACCTTTGCGTTAAATCAAGGTGAGGTTTGTGCTGTTATTGGGCATAATGGGTCAGGCAAATCCACTTTGATGCGGACCTTGCTTGGCATACAGCCGCCGCTTGTAGGCAAAATCGAATGGCAGGATGTTGCGCATGACGGCCAGCCCCGAAATATCGCCTATCTTGGCCAGAGCGCTGATCTTGACCATCAATTTCCGATGCGGGTCAAAGATGCTGTCGCCATGGGGGCTTGGAAAGGGCTTGGGTTTTGGACAGGCATTGATCAAACCAAGGCAGATCGCATCGACTATGCCCTGACGCGAACAGGCCTGACGGATATGGCGAATAAGCCTTTATACGCCTGTTCTTCGGGGCAAATGCAGCGCTGTTTCTTTGCCCGCGCCATTGTTCAAGACTCCCCAATACTTCTGTTGGATGAACCGTTTTCAACAATTGATCAAACAACGCAATCACGCTTGGTTGAGATCATCAAAGAATGGCGGCAAGAAGGCCGGGGGGTGATGATTGTTTTGCATGATCTGTCGGCGGTTATGGGGATTGCGGATACGTGTTTGCTGTTGGGGGATGGCCGGGCTTCTTTTGGTCAGGCTGAAGACATCATCACCATCGATAACTTGATCGCCCATCATTATTTATCTGAAACCCAAGCCGAATGGCTCACGCTCCTGCAACAAAAAGGAGTGCAGAATGTTTGAGTGGCTTGAGTATGATTTCATGCAGCGCGCCTTGGTGGCGACCTCTGTTTTGAGCGTTTCGATCGCCCCTGTTGGAGCGTTTTTGGTGCTTCGCCGTTTGTCGCTTGCGGGTGAGGCCATGGCCCATGCGATTGTCCCCGGGATTGTGATTGCTTTTGTGATTTTTGGCTTATCGGCGGTTTCAATGATCACTGGCGGGTTGATCGCTGGTATTTTGGTGGCTTTGGGCACGTCGATGCTGGCACGCCGCACCTTGATCAGAGAAGACGCATCATTGGCCTCGCTTTACTTAATCGCGCTTGCTCTGGGGATTTTTATCCTATCGGCGGCGGGCTCAGCCATACCGCTTAAGAGTTTTCTTTTTGGCTCTGCTTTGGGGATTGGTGATGACACATTAATTTTGATCGGGGTGACAGCCACCATCACGCTTTTGACCTTTGCTGTCATGTTGCGGCCTTTGATTGCGGCGACGTTTGATCCGATCTTTTATGAAAGCCAATCGCATCGCCCTGGGCTGGTGCAGCAATGGTTTATGTTTGTGCTGGTGTTGAACTTGCTGGCAGCGTTTAAATCTTTGGGCACGCTGATGGCGGTGGGGTTGATGATTCTGCCGGCAACAGCGGCGCGATATTGGGTTTCCACCATCACCAGTTATATGTTTCTGACCCTGATCTTTGCGATCTTGAGTTGTTGGATTGGGCTTATTTTATCCTTCTACCTCAGCCAAGTGCCAACAGGCCCTGCCATTGTGCTGGTTGCAGGTGGGTTCTTCTTTTTCAGTCTATTTTTTGCCCCATTGGGGATCATCTGGGGACGTGCCGTACAAAAATAGGGCGGTGGATACTGGTTATCATGAAAAAAATATCTCTCTTTAAACCGATTTTTCTGATGGTCATTGCCCTGGCCAATTCGTCATGGGCCAACCCGTCTTGGGCCAAGGTCAATGTGGTGGCGAGTTTTTCGATACTGGGTGATATGGTTGCTGAAGTGGCAGGCGATAAAGCCCATGTCACCACCATTGTTGGGCCTGATGCTGATGCCCATCTTTATCAACCCAATACAGGGGATGCGGTTGCAGTCGCCAAAGCAGACCTTGTGATTGTCAATGGCTTGGGGTTTGAAACATGGTCGGCTCAATTGATCAAAACATCAGGCACGAAAGCCACCATCGCTGTCGCCACTGATGGCATTACCCCGCTTTTGGTGGAAGGTGCGGTTGACCCCCACGCGTGGAATTCCCTCACCAATGGTATGATTTATGTCAATAATATCGAAGCCGCATTATCCGCCGCCAGCCCACAAGATGCGGCGTATTTTAAAGCCAATGCCAATGCTTATCGGGCGCAAATGATGGCGCTTCACAACCGTGCTCTGGCGGATATTACAACATTGCCCGAAGGCAAACGCATTGTTGTGACAGCCCATGATGCGTTTGGATATCTTGCCGATGCTTATGGTTTGACATTCCTAGCCCCGCAAGGGATTGATACCGAAGCCGAGCCTTCAGCCAAAGAATTGGCAGCGTTAATCGCTTTC
The DNA here is from genome assembly GCA_011522975.1 of Alphaproteobacteria bacterium. Lineage (GTDB taxonomy): Bacteria > Pseudomonadota > Alphaproteobacteria > Puniceispirillales > UBA1172 > JAGWAQ01. The sequence continues at coordinate 21,150 of WTHX01000063.1, forward strand.
CTCAATGAACAAGGGGCGGGCGCGTTGTTTGTTGAAAATATCGCCAATGCTGATCTCATCGAACAAATTTCAAGGGAAACAGGGATTAAAATCGGGGGGCGGATATATTCCGATGCCCTGTCGGTCAAAGGCTCACCCGCGACATCTTATCTTGCTATGTTTGCCCATAATCTTGACGTGCTGACAACAACGCTTGCGGCGTCCAAATAACAGCAAAAAGAAAAGCCCCAAAAGGGGCTTTTCAGACCATGCAAGGATACATGATGGTGAATTATTCAGCGGCGACTTTCATCGGCTGCTTATTGGCTGTGTAGAAATCAACCGCAGCACCAACGCCAGCACCTGATGTAAACGGAATGCCGACATTGCGCATTGCCATTTCAACACCCCCCAATGCTTGTAGCACCATGATTTCATTGAGCCAGCCCAAATGACCAATGCGGAAGACTTTACCGTTTAGAATGCTAAGCCCACCGCCTAAAGAGACATTATATTGATGATAGGCCGTTTTAATCACGTCATTGGCGTCAAAACCGTCACCGACTTTAATCGCGGTGACTGTATCTGAATGCCATTGTGGGTCTTGGCAACAATTAGTCAGCCCCCAAGCCGATACCGCCTGACGAACACCTTCTGCCAAATGGTTGTGGCGGGCGGCGATATTATCCATGCCTTCATCAAGCAGCATATCGATCGATTTTCTAAGCCCGCGCAGCAATGTTGCGGCTGGCGTATAAGGGAAATACCCTGTGGCATTGGCTTTGATCATGTCTTCAAAGCTGAAGAAACACACAGGCAAATCAGACGTATTGCGCTTGGCCAAGGCTTTCTGGCTGACCCCAACAATGGCCAAGCCTGTTGGCATCATAAAGCCTTTTTGCGACCCGGCAACGGCGATATCAATACCCCAGTCTTCCATGCGAAACTCAAGCGAACCCACAGAACTGACGCCATCAACAAACAATAGGGCAGGGTGACCAAGGTCATCCAGCATATCGCGGACGGCTTTAATATCGCTGGTCACACCAGTTGCGGTTTCATTATGGCAAACCAAGACGGCTTTGATGGCGTGGGTTTTATCCGCTTCAAGAGCGGCGCGGTATTCAGCCATAGGCACGCCGCGGCCCCATTCAACTTCCACGTTATGGACATCAAGACCAAAACGTTGGCACATATCAACCCACAACCATGAGAATTGACCAAATGATGAGCTCAGGACTTTGTCGCCTGCGTTTAATGTATTGGCGATGGCTGACTCCCATCCGCCTGTACCTGAGCCAGGGAAAATAAAGACTTGGCCAGTTTCGGTGCGGAAGACTTTTTTCAGGTCCGCCAATAATGGCATGGTAAATTCTGGAAAATCTGGGGCGCGATGATCTTCAAGCGGCACTTCCATGGCTTGACGAATTTCAAACGGCATATTCGTTGGGCCAGGAACGGCGAGACATTTAAATCCAGTCATAACATTCTCCATTTCAATATCTTAAAATGTTCTAAAGGGAATTGGACATTGGCAGGAAAAAACAAACAGAACACGTAAATTAATGTAAATGTGTTTAAAGTTAACAAAACAACTAAACTATTTGTTAATTTGTTAATGTGCTCTATCTTGATTATTGAGGCTTTTGATCTAACGATTGAATCAAGGCTGATCTTTAATGACGGTCAGGAGAATACGATATGAAGTCTTTTGCTGGAAAACCAAACACGGGCAAGGCCTATACAGGCAAAACATTTGTTGGGCCTCGATTGCGGCAACTCAGGCGAGACCATGGTCATACCCAAGCGGATATGGCCAGCAGACTGGGGGTCAGCGCCGCTTATATCAATTTGATGGAACATAATCAGCGCAGCCTATCGGTGCGCGTTTTGGTGGGCTTGCTTGAATCCTATGGCGTCGATTGGCAGGATTTGGTCAATGATGTTGATGACAAGACCTTTGATGATTTGCGCCAAGCGATGAAAGACCCGTTCTTTGGTGAAGGCCAATTGGACCCGCGGGAAATGCGGTCGGCGATTGATAACGCCCCTAATTTGGTGGAATATTTTCTGAAAATGCACGGCGAATACCGCAATCTTTTGGAAAATGTCATGCGGATTGGCAATGAACGGATGCCCGATGAATTGCTGGCATCCTCACCTGAAACCGTGGTGCATGATTTTTTCCGCAACAATTCCAATTATTTCCCCGGGCTTGAACAAGCCGCCAGCCAATTGCGCAGCGCGTTAAAAAAAGAAAGCGACATGACCTATATGGCTTTGCGCCAACGCTTGCAGAAAAAGCATGGTATTGATGTGGTCATCACAGCGGTTGAAGACATGGGGGAGGCGTTAAGGGTCTATGATGAAGACCAGAAAACCATCCAATTGTCTGAAGGGCTCGACCATATCAACAAAGTCTTTCAATTGGCCCATGTCAGTTGTTTTCTTGAATTTACTGAAGTTTTAGAGAGCATCACCGACCGCCTGTCAGACCCACGAGATGGCGTGGTGAAACGCTGTCAGGTGGAATTGGCCAATTATTTTTCAGCCGCCCTTTTGATGCCCTATGATGATTTCGTCAAAATGGCGAAAGAAACACGCTATGATATCGACCGGCTTGCGGCACGGTTTGAAGTGTCGTTTGAACAGGTCTGCCACCGCCTGACGACCTTGCAGAAAGATGGCAATAAAGGCGTGCCGTTTTTCTTCTTGCGGGTGGATAAAGCCGGCAATGTTTCAAAACGCTTTAATGCCACGTCTTTCCAGATTGCTGAATTTGGCGGGGCTTGCCCTGTCTGGAATCTGCATACTGCTTTTCGCACCCCCGGGGTTGTGATTCCACAATTTGTTGAATTGCCCGATGGTGAGCGTTTCTTCACCATCAGCCGCACCACAGAACGCCCCGCCTTTAGCCGCGATACCCAAGACCGGCGGCTGGTGTTATCGCTGGGGTGCAGCGTGACTCATTGCGATGATGTGATCTATGCCAATGCGTTTAAGATGAAAGATCAGCCTGAATTTTCGCAAATTGGCATCAATTGCCATCTTTGCCCAAGAGAAGCCTGCTCGCAACGTGCGCATCAGCCATTGATGACAGAATTGACGATTGACCCCAACCGCCGTGGCGGCACCCGATACGATGGGTAGTCCAATTCTCTAGGCGCGTGTATCCAGCAAGATTTTACCGCGTTGATTGCCGCTTTCCATCAAAGCATGGGCGGCGGCGGCCTCCGCCATGGGGAAAGTTTGAAATGTTGTGGGGCGGATGGGATGCGGGGCATCAGCGCCAAACAACGGCCAGACTTGTTTTTCTAGATCGCGGGCCACCGCTGCTTTAAACGCATCTGGGCGTGACCGCAGGGTTGAGCCGGTCAGCGACAACCGTTTCAACATCATTGGCATCAGATCAATTTCAACTTTTGAGCCTTGGTTAAAAGCAAGGCTGATCAATCGCGCGTCATGTTTGGCGGCTTTGATGTTGCGGGCGATATAATCGCCGCCAATAATATCAAGAATGATGCTGGCGCCGCCGGCGTCACGGGTGATGGGGACGAAATCGTCTTGGCGGAAATCGACGGCAACCGATGCGCCTAAATCGCGGCAAAACTGGCAAGCGTCTTCACCATCGGCGGTGGTGATCACCTGCATGCCTAGGGCTGTGCCAATTTGGATGGCGGTTGAGCCAATTCCCCCAGCCCCGCCATGAACCAAAAATACATCACCTTGATTGATGGTTTGGCCAAAGAATGCATTGCTCCAGACGGTGAAGAATGTTTCAGGCAGGCCAGCGGCATCCACCATGGCGATGCCTTCAGGGATGGATAAAACATGGTCAGCATCCACCGCCACATATTCCGCATAGCCGCCGCCATTGGTCAGCGCGATGACAGAATCGCCGATTTGCCAACGGGTGACGGATGCGCCAACACCAACAATTTCGCCCGATACTTCGAGACCAAGCAAATCAGACGCGCCTTTGGGCGGCGGATAATGGCCGCGGCGTTGCACCAGATCAGGGCCATTGACCCCGGCATGGTGGGTTTTGATCAACACCTCATGGTCGCGGCATTCGGGCAGGGGGCGTTCCCCCAGATATAAGACATCCGCCCCGCCAGGCTCACGCATTTCAACAACAGACATGGCGGCAGGTAAAACTGGTGAAGATGAAGACATATTTGGGGCTTCCTTTGGGATGGGCGTTTGTTGCGTTTGTAAATTTGATTGTATTTTACCGCCCTTCGAGGGGTTAGGGCAAGGCCGGGCGGAATATCTGTAAGGTAATGCGTAAGGTAATCTTGGGCAATACTGGGCTTAAAGCGCGGAATGTAACAAAAATTAACGGATGAAAATTGTAAATTATTTACAATTATCTTTGTTTCACTTTTTTCCTCGTTTTACCTCTTTCATTCGCGTAAATATAAATCATCAAGACAACGACCTTAAACTCAAAGAAAGGTGGATGCTATGCGTATTCTTATTCTCGGGGCTTCTTATGGATCACTCCTATCAACAAAACTGTTGATGGCTGGCCATGATGTGACGTTGATCTGCCGTCAGCAATCGGCTGACCTGATCAATAAAGAAGGCACGGAAGTCCGCATTAAATTGCGTGATGAAGACCAGCATCGTTCTTTCTTCTCAAAAGACTTGCCGGGTCATGTTGATGCCGTCACACCAGAAGCGGCCAAGCCCGAAGATTATGATATGATCGCCCTCGCCATGCAGGAGCCGCAATATTCATCAGGCCCTGTTCGTGACTTGATGCAACGAATCGCCCATTCAGGCAAGCCTTGTCTTTCGATCATGAATATGCCGCCATTGCCATACCTTAAGCGGATTCCTGCCCTTGCAGAAATGGATTTGGACGCCTGCTTTGATGATGCCAGTGTCTGGGCTGATTTCGACCCTGATCTGGTAACACTCTGCAGCCCTGATCCGCAAGCCTTCCGCCCACCGGAAGAAGGGTCTAATGTTCTGCATGTTGGCCTGCCAACCAATTTCAAAGCGGCCGATTTCGCCCGCCCTGAACATAACGAAATGCTTCAGCAATTGGTTGATGACATTGCCGCGGTGACAGTCGATGGCAAAGATGTGCCGGTTAAATTGCGCCGCCATGAAAGCCTATTTGTGCCCATGGCAAAATGGAGCATGTTGCTGACCGGCAATTATCGCTGTGTCTTGACCAATGGTGAACAGCCGATCCGTGACGCTGTCCATGGTGATCTTAACGCATCAATGGCGATGTATGCTTGGGTTGATCAATTGGCCCAAACATTGGGGGCTGATCCCGCTGACCAAGTGCCGTTCGAAAAATATGCCAATGCGGCTGAAGGCTTGTTGAAGCCATCATCTGCGGCGCGGGCGATTGCTGCTGGTGCGACCAAAATTGAACGTGTTGACATGTTGGTGAAGACAATCGGTGCGCAAATGGGCATGCAGAACGACACGGTTGATAATATCGTCTCCCGTGTTGATGGCCGCTTGATGGCGAATGGTGCCAAGGAAGCTGAACTTGAGCGAGCGGGCTAATTCCCCGCTAAGACCATCACAACCTTATCTGAATTTTTCCAAAACGGCAGATTTGATCTGCCGTTTTTTTGTTTCTTTAAGTTAGCGGAGTTATAAAGGTTCATAAAAAAAAGGGGCGGAAGACCGCCCCTTGAGTTTTCCCTTTCTGGCTTGCCCCTTCAGAAAAATCTTAAGGGCAAATCAGTGAGGACCATGGTGGGAGATTATGAATCGAGGAGTTTCACCAAAGTTTCACCCAATTGCGCTGGTGATGGTGAGACGCTGACGCCCGCTTCTTGCAGCGCGGCGATTTTATCTTCAGCCCCGCCTTTACCGCCAGAGATCACCGCGCCAGCATGGCCCATGGTGCGTCCCGGCGGTGAGGTGCGGCCAGCGATAAAGCCAACGGTTGGTTTGGAACGGCCTTTCTTGGCTTCATCGATCAGGAATTGCGCGGCTTCTTCTTCGGCAGAACCGCCAATTTCACCAATCATGATGATCGATTGGGTTTCATCATCGCTTAAGAACATATCCAAAACATCGATAAATTCAGTGCCTTTAACAGGGTCGCCACCAATCCCAACAGCCGTTGATTGCCCAAGGCCAGCATTGGAAGTCTGGAACACCGCTTCATAGGTCAATGTGCCTGAACGCGACAGAACACCGACCGACCCTTTGCGGAAAATGCTGCTCGGCATAATGCCGATTTTGCATTCTTCTGGGGTCAAAAGACCAGGGCAATTCGGGCCGATCAGCCGTGAAGATGAAGCATCTAGTTTTTCTTTCACCTTAACCATATCTTGGACAGGAACGCCTTCGGTGATGCAGGTGATCAATTCAATGCCTGCGTCAATCGCTTCTGTAATCGCGGCGGCGGCGCCTGCTGGCGGGACATAAATCACTGAGGCATTCGCCCCTGTTTCGGCTTTGGCTTCGGCGACAGTTGTAAACAGCGGTAGGGTTGTACCATCCGCCGCTGACCATGTCTCCCCACCCTTTTTGGGATGGGTGCCAGCAACCATTTGCGTGCCATGATAGGCGAGGGCTTGTTCAGTATGGAACGTCCCTGTCTTGCCGGTCAGGCCCTGAACAATGATTTTCGTGTCTTTATTGATCAGAATAGACATGGGCTTAACCTTTCACTGCTTTAACGATTTTCTGGGCGGCGTCATCAAGATCATTGGCGGGGATCAGATTAAGCCCGCTTTCAGCCAGTATCGCTTTGCCTTCTTCAACGCGTGTGCCTTCCAGCCGGACCACCAATGGCACGGTTAATTGCACGTCTTTTGCCGCTTGCACCACGCCTTCGGCGATGACATCACAGCGCATAATGCCGCCAAAGATATTGACCAAAATCCCTTTAACATTGTCATCAGCAGTGATGATTTTAAACGCGGCGGTGACTTTTTCAGTCGTCGCCCCGCCACCAACATCAAGGAAATTGGCCGGCTCAGCGCCATAAAGTTTGATGATATCCATGGTCGCCATGGCCAGACCCGCGCCATTGACCATACAGCCGATCTCACCATCAAGGGCGATATAGGCCAGATCATATTTTGACGCTTCGATTTCTTTTTCATCTTCTTCGGTCAGGTCACGCAATTCCATAATATCAGGATGGCGGAACAGCGCATTGCCATCAAAAGAGACTTTCGCGTCCAGCACCTGAACATCATTTGATGTGGTGACGATCAGGGGGTTGATCTCAAGAAGGCTCATGTCTTTTTCAGTAAAAGCGGTGTAAAGCGTCTTGAACAAAGCCATGCCTTGGTCGCGGGCGCTGCCATCAAGGGCCAGCGCATCGGCAAGGGCGGCGGCGTCTTGATCGGTGCAGCCTGTTGAGGCGGTGATCCCAATAGTGGTGATCTTTTCAGGCGTGTCATGGGCAACGGTTTCAATATCCATGCCGCCTTCGGTTGAAACCACAAAAGACACTTTGCCTGTTTCGCGGTCGACAAGAATCGAAAGATATAACTCGCGGTCAATATCCGCGCCATCTTCGATATAAAGACGGTTCACTTGCTTGCCGCTTTCGCCGGTCTGATTGGTGACCAGCGTTTTGCCAAACATTTCATGAATATTGGCCAAGGCTTCCTCGCGGGAAAACGAAACCCGCACGCCGCCTTTGGCATCGTCGCCGAGTTCTTTAAATTTGCCTTTGCCGCGGCCACCTGCGTGGATTTGGCTTTTCACCACCCAAACAGGCCCCGGCAGTGCATCGACTGCTGCTTCGGCTTGATCTAATGACGTCAAGGCAACGCCATTGGCCACAGGCGCCCCAAATCCCTTAAGAACTTGTTTGGCCTGATATTCATGAATATTCATGAGAATCCTCCTGACTTAAAATAGCGATAGAACTATTTAAGAGTGAATGTGATGTCGCCATCACGGTGTTTTGCGCGCATGGTTTTGCGTAGGTCGCACTATACCTTGCAGGCTGAGAAATTAAACTGAAAAACACACTTTTGAGTTGCATTTTATACCACAAAATTTAAAGAAATTTTCCCCATTTCCGATGTTTTTTTAAAACAATCTATACTTGGTATACCAGATACCAAAAGAGCTATAAACCATTTTTTTTACAGGGTTACTGATAAAAATACTCTTGACGCCCTTTATGCTAGGTGTAAGGTATACCAGATAATCAATCGTCATTTGACGTTAAACAGGCCGAAGATAAAGTTATAACTGCGGCCAAAACTGGGGGCGTGAATTGGTTGATGTCGACCTAAAACCTGTGGTCATCAATTTCACCTTGAAGGACCATATTTACGAAGTGCTGAGGGATAGTATCCAAGCGCTTGATATTTATGATGCTGAACAAGACCTGCGCCTTGATGAACGCAAATTGGCCGAACAACTTGGCATCTCCCGCACCCCAATCCGTGAAGCCTTGGCGCGACTGGCGCAGGATGGATTGGTTGAGATTCTGCCGCGTAAAGGGGTGTTCATTCACCGCAAATCCCTCAAAGAAATTCTTGAAATGGTGGTCACTTGGGCGGCGCTTGAATCGATGGCGGCGCATATGGCGTCACGGCTTGCCAGTGATGCTGACCTGAAAGCCTTGCGCAAATTTGCCATGGCCCATAGTGAAACAGCCTCTAAAGCAGAATTGAGCGAATATTCGGATGCGAATATCAAATTCCACCAGTTTATTTTGGAATTATCAGGTTGCGATATGCTGAAGAATATCGCCGATGATCTGTTTATGCATATGAACGCGGTTCGGCGCAGGGCTTTGGGTGAAAACAACCGTGTTAGCCGATCTGTTGCGGACCATATGGAAATTATTGAGGCGCTGGAAGCCCGCGATTCAGAACTGGCATCACGGCTTGTCCGTGAGCATACCATGCGATTGCATGACCATATTAAAGACCGGTGGACAAGGCTTGAAAATCTCGCCACCCAGAAAAAAACAACTGACGATTTGGCTATAGTTACAAAGCCTAGGAGGGGATCATGAGCCCAAGTGAAGACACATCAACGGATACACAGTCACTAACCGATGGGTTTCATCTTGTCATTGATGCATTAAAAACCAATGGCATTGACACGATTTATGGTGTTCCCGGCATTCCGATCACGGATTTAGGCCGTTTTGCTCAAGGCGCGGGCATGCGGGTTTTGTCTTTCCGCCATGAACAGCACGCCGGTTATGCCGCATCTATTGCGGGGTATTTAACCAAAAAACCTGGCGTTTGTTTGACGGTTTCAGCCCCAGGGTTTTTGAACGGCCTGACGGCTTTGGCCAATGCCACCACCAATTGCTTCCCCATGATCTTGATCAGCGGGTCTTCCGAACGTGAGATCGTTGACCTGCAGCAAGGTGATTATGAGGAAATGGATCAATTGGCTATTGCCAAGCCGCTATGTAAGGCGGCTTATCGTATCCTCCATGCCCAAGATATTGGCATCGGCGTCGCACGGGCCATCCGTGCGGCGGTTTCTGGCCGCCCCGGCGGTGTATATTTGGATTTGCCGGCCTCGCTTCTGGGTCAGGTGATGGATGAAATGGAAGGGCAGAAATCAATCGTCAAAGTGATTGACCCGGCCCCTAGGATGATCCCTGCACCGGATGCGGTGGATCGTGCCATTGATGTGTTGAAAAATGCGGAACGGCCGTTGATTATTTTGGGCAAAGGCGCGGCCTATGCCCAAGAAGATGAAACCGTTAAAGCCTTTGTTGAAAAATCAGGCGTGCCGTATTTGCCGATGAGCATGGCGAAAGGTCTGTTGCCAGATACTCACCCGCAATCTGCCGGCGCGGCACGATCGCTGGTCCTGAAAGAGGCGGATGTGGTGATGATGGTGGGGGCGCGGCTCAATTGGTTGTTATCCCACGGTAAGGGCAAGGCTTGGGGCGCGCCTCATAGCAAGAAATTCATTCAAGTTGATATTGAAGCCATGGAAATGGACAGCAATGTTGAGATTGCAGCGCCATTGGTGGGTGATATCGGGTCATGCCTGTCTGCTATGCTGGATCGCATGGGTGACGATTGGGCAAAACCGCCGCAAGCATGGACTGATGCTATTGATGAGAAGAAAAACACCAATCTTGAAAAAATGGCAGGTCGCCTGAAAAGCAACGCCAACCCGATGGATTACCATGGGGCTTTGGGCGCGTTGCGTGAGGTGATCAAAGACAATCAAGATGTGATTTTGGTCAATGAAGGCGCCAATACTTTGGATTTCGCCCGCAGCATTATCGATATCTACAAACCTCGCCACCGGATTGATGTTGGCACTTGGGGGATTATGGGTATCGGTCAGGGGGCTTCTGTTGCCGCCGCTGTTGAAACCGGTCAGCAGGTTCTCGCCATTGAAGGCGATAGCGCTTTTGGTTTCTCTGGCATGGAGATCGAAACCATCTGCCGCTATAACCTGCCGGTCTGTATTGTGGTGTTTAACAACAATGGGATTTATCGCGGCACGGATCAAAACCCAAGTGGCGGTGATGATGTCGCCACCACGGTATTTGTTAAAAATTCCCGGTATGACCTGATGATGCAGGCCTTTGGGGGGGAGGGCGTCACCGCCACTAACCCTGATGAATTAAGCCAGATGGTACGGGATGCTATCGCATCAGGAAAACCGACATTGGTCAACGCGGTGATCGATGAAGCCGCCGGCACGGAAAGTGGCCGGATTGGTAATCTAAACCCGCAAAGTGTTGTTTCTAAAAACAAAGCAAGTCAATAAACCCCATTAGGATGAGTCAAATGAAAGCGCTTGAAGGTATTAAAATTTTAGACTTTACCCATGTTCAATCAGGGCCAACCTGCACCCAGTTGCTGGCATGGTTTGGTGCTGATGTGATCAAGGTTGAACGCCCCGGAGTGGGGGATGCCACCCGCAAACAATTGGTGGATGTGCCTGGGGCGGACAGCCTTTATTTTACCATGCTCAATCACAACAAACGGTCGATGGAACTCAATTCCAAGAATGAAACCGGTAAGGCTGTGCTGACACGGATGATTGAAGAATGTGATGTGCTGGTGGAAAACTTTGCCCCCGGGGCTTTGGATCGTATGGGCTTTTCATGGGAACGCATTCAAGAGATAAACCCGCGGATGATCATGGCATCGATCAAAGGCTTTGGTCCGGGCAAATATCAGGACTGTAAAGTTTATGAAAATGTCGCGCAATGTGCAGGTGGGTCTGCCTCAACAACAGGGTTTTTGGATGGCCCGCCTTTGGTGACTGGCGCGCAAATTGGAGATTCAGGCACAGGTCTGCATCTTTGCCTTGGGATTGTCACCGCTTTGTTCCAGCGTGAAAAGACTGGCCGTGGCCAGAAGGTCAGCGCGGCGATGCAGGATGCAGTGTTGAATTTGGCGCGGGTTAAGATGCGCGATCAACAGCGTCTTGATGCAGGACCATTGAAAGAATATTCGCAATTTGGTGAAGGCATTCCTTTCAGTGATGCCACCCCACGTGCGGGCAATGATTCAGGTGGCGGTCAGCCTGGCCGTATCTTGAAATGTAAGGGCTGGGAAACTGACCCGAATGCCTATACTTATTTCATTATTCAGGCGGCAGTCTGGGAAAAGGTCTGTGATGTCATTGGCGAGCCTGACTGGAAAACAGCCGAAGGCTATGCCAGTCCGCCAGAACGTCTCGATAAACTCAATCAGATTTTTGAGCGCATCGAAGAATGGACCATGACCAAAACCAAATTTGAAGTCATGGATGCGTGTAACCCGCTTGATATTCCTGTTGGGCCTATCTTGTCGATGAAAGAGATCGCCGAAGATGATGGTCTCTATGCGACGGGCACAATGGTCAAAGTCGATCACCCTGAGCGCGGCGAATATCTGTCTGTGGGCTGCCCGATTAAATTCTCTGACATGGAAGTGGCGGTGGAACGCTCACCATTATTGGGAGAGCACACATCTGAAATCTTAAGCCAGGTTCTGGGTTATTCCGAAGATGAAATTAAAGAGATTGCCGCATCAGGTGCGGTGGGTGAATTGAAGGCGTAAAGGGGAAGACAATGCGCATCGTATTACATGGACAACAAGCCTTTGGCAAAGCGGTCTTAGAACGCTTGCTTGAGCGGGGTGAAGATGTCGTGGCGGTATGCTGCGCCCCCACTAAAGAAGGCAAGCCTGAAGACCCATTGGCGGAATTGGCGCGGGAAAAAGGCTTGCCTTTGCATCAGCCGGCATCATGGAAAACACCCGAAGCCCTTGAATTGATGCAGTCATTTAATGCGGATGTCTGCATGATGGCCTATGTCTTGTTATTTGTGCCAGAGGCGGTGCGTGATGCGCCGACCTATGGGACGTTCCAATATCACCCCTCGCTTTGCCCGCAACACAGGGGGCCATCGTCGATCAACTGGCCGATTGCCATGGGCAAGAAACACACAGGGCTGACAATTTTCTGGCCAGATGATGGTCTGGATGAAGGCCCGATTATGCTTCAGAAAACCTGCCCGATTGGCCCTGATGAAACCTTGGGGGATATTTATTTCAATAAACTGTTCCCCATGGGTGTTGATGCCATGATCGAAGGCCTTGATATGGTCAAGGCTGGGGTCATTATCAAACATGATCAGCGGCTGGACGATGGCACTTATGAAGGCTGGTTCAATAAAGACGCCGCCGCCATTGATTGGTCAAAGCCTGTTGAAGAAACCTATAACACTATTCGCGCGGCCAACCCTGCCCCTGGGGCATGGACCACGCTTGATGGTGAGGAAGTTAAAATTTACGATTCCGCCCGCATCGACGGTGATGGCACCCCTGGTGAGGTCATTGACGTCTCCGATGATGGCGTGGTCGTGCAAGGAAATGGCGGCAGAATTGTCTTAAAAAGAGTACGACCTGCCGCAAGTGGAAAAATTGCGGCCAGCGAATGGGCGCAAACTGCAAATCTCAAATCTGGATCTAAACTAGGAACATAATCATGAGTTTCAAATCTGACATCGAAATCGCCCGCGAAGCGAATAAAAAACCCATTCAGGAGATCGGCGCAAAGCTTGATATTCCGTATGAAGACCTGCTGCCTTTCGGCCATGATAAAGCCAAGGTTTCAGAAAACTTCATCAAAGCACAGGCTGGCAAGGAAGATGGTAAACTTATCCTTGTGACCGCCATCAACCCAACCCCTGCAGGGGAAGGTAAGACCACCACAACTGTTGGTCTGGGTGACGGTCTGAACCGCATTGGCAAAAAAGCCGCGATTTGTATTCGTGAAGCATCGCTTGGCCCATGCTTCGGGATGAAGGGCGGGGCCGCAGGCGGTGGTTACGCCCAGGTCGTGCCTATGGAAGATATGAACCTGCATTTCACAGGTGATTTCCACGCCATTACATCGGCCCATAACCTGTTGGCGGCGATGGTTGATAACCACATCTATTGGGGCAATGAGCAAGAAATTGATATTCGCCGCATCGCTTATCGCCGTGTTATGGATATGAACGACCGTGCCCTGCGCCAGATCGTATGTAACCTTGGCGGTGTTGCCAATGGCTTCCCAAGAGAAGCCGGGTTCGACATCACCGTAGCATCAGAAGTCATGGCTATTCTTTGTTTGGCGACTGATCTGGCTGATCTGGAAAAGCGTTTGGGCGATATTATCGTTGCCTATCGCCGTGACCGCAGCCCTGTTTATTGCCGTGACATCAAAGCGGATGGCGCAATGACCGTATTGTTGCAACAGGCGATGCAGCCAAATTTGGTGCAAACATTGGAAAACAACCCTGCCTTTGTTCATGGCGGTCCATTTGCCAATATCGCCCATGGCTGTAATTCGGTTGTCGCGACAACAACAGCGTTGAAATTGGCTGATTATGTTGTGACCGAAGCAGGTTTCGGGGCTGACCTTGGGGCTGAAAAGTTCATGAACATCAAATGCCGCAAAGCAGGGCTTAAGCCTGATGCGGTGGTAATTGTTGCTACCGTCCGCGCTATGAAGATGAATGGCGGTGTCGCCAAGGCTGATCTGGGCGCAGAAAATGTTGATGCTGTCATCAATGGCTGTCCAAACCTCGGCCGTCATATGGAAAACATCAAGAAATTTGGTGTCCCTGCGGTGGTGGCGATCAACCATTTTGTCACTGATACCGATGCTGAAGTTGAAGCGCTGATGAATTACGTCAAAGAACAAGGCGGTGAAGCGGTTCTATCAAAGCATTGGGCCATGGGCAGCGAAGGCATTCAGCCATTGGCCGAAAAAGTTGTTGAGGTGATCGAAAGCACCCCATCAAACTTTGCCCCGCTTTACCCAAGCGAAATGCCATTGTTTGAAAAAATCGAAACCATTGCCAAAGAAATCTACCGTGCTGATGAAGTGATTGCTGATCAAAAAATCCGTGATCAACTGCGCCAGTGGGAAGACCAAGGTTATGGTGATTTGCCTGTTTGTATGGCGAAGACACAATACAGTTTCACCACCGACCCAAATCGCCGTGGTGCGCCTGTTGGCCATAGTCTGCCAGTGCGTGAAGTTCGTCTTTCCGCGGGGGCTGGTTTTATCGTGGTGATCTGCGGTGAAATTATGACCATGCCTGGTCTGCCAAAAGTGCCTTCTGCTGAATCAATTCACATCAATGATGATGGGATGATCGAAGGCCTATTCTAAACGGAGGATATGATGCAAAAGATTCTGGTGCCTGTTCGTGGCGATGGTAAAGGCGATAATGTCTTTGCTCATGCGGTTGCCTTGGCACGTCGGTCTGGTGCTCATATCCAAGTTACACATTGCCGCTCACGCCCTGAGGATATGATCCCTTATGGCGTGGCGGTTTCCCCTGTTTTAAAAGAGCAGATTATTGAACAATCTGTGAACCTCCTCAACAAACAAGAACAGGGGCTACGCGAAGAAATTCTTGCACTTGCCCAAGCCAATGGGGCGATTTTGGCTGAGCCGTCTGATGATGATCATGTCACGGTTTCATTTATTGAAGAAGAAGGCCGCCAAATCGAAGTGATCCGTCACCATGGGCTGTTGTCTGATATAACGGCTGTCGCCCAGCCTGATCTGGATCGTAATATCGGCACCAATACGTTGCAGGCGGCGCTGTTTAGCACCGGTCGCCCTGTCATGATGTGCCCAGAGGCCAAATCAAAAATTCCTGAAAATCTGGGGCAAAATATTGCCCTTGCTTGGGATGGTTCTGTTGAATCGTCTCGTGCGGTGATGCAAACATTAAGTTTGCTGAAATCAGCAGAACAGGTTACGATTATAACCAATACGACCGATACTATCAAAGTATCACCAGAAGAATTATCAGAGTTTTTGGCCATGCATGGTGTTCAAGCCAATATTGCAATTATCAGTAAATCATCAAATGTCAGCCGGTCAATTTTGGATCAAGCCGCTGCTATCGGTGCTGATATGTTGGTCTTGGGGGCTTATGGCAACAGTAAGAATTTAGAGCGGGTTGCAGGTGGGGTGACACAAGATGTTATCGATCATGCAACACTGCCCGTAGTTTTCGTCAACTGACGAAAATGCTCGCAAGAGCACAAAAAAGCCATCGTTAAGAATGGCTAACAGAGGGGAAGGTTAAATTAGTATTTTGTAATATCTTTACAATTTTCTGATTTGCACTTTTTGCAATGCCATCTCCGTCTGTTAAAACTATGTTCTTTTTTGAACGTAGGTTTCAAGCCGCAAGAAGCGGTGTAACGAGAAGATGATCTCAATCATGGGACGTCTTAAAGGAGGAGCAAATGAATATGTTCAAATCAATGGCTATGGGTGTAGCCGGTATCGCTATGGCAACAGCAATGACTGTTGGTGTGGCGCAAGCAGATGGCCATGGATGGAAGCCAACCAAGCCGGTTGATTTCATCATTATGGCTGGTAAAGGCGGCGGTGCTGATAAAATGGCACGTCTTATGCAGTCGATTGTTGAAAAAGAAAATCTGTCCAATCGCCCGTTGGTGCCAACCAACAAATCAGGGGGGTCAGGTGCTGAAGCCTTGATCGCAGCGAAAGGGGCAAATGACCCAGATCACACCATTATGGTGACGCTGAATTCATTCTTCACAACACCGTTGCGTCAGCCAGGTATCGATGTTGATATCATGCAATTCGCGCCAGTTGGCCGTATGGCGGAAGACACCTTCCTGCTTTGGGTTCATAAAGATGAAGGCGTCAGCACTTTTGAGGAGTTTTTGGCAAAGGCCAAAGCCGATGGCAATAAGTGGGTCATGGGCGGTACAGGTAAGAACTCAGAAGATAACATTATCACGGACTACCTGAACAACAATTATGGTCTTGATATCAAGTACATTCCGTACAAGGGCGGCGGCGCTGTCGCGAAAGACCTTGCTGGTAAGCAGATCAGATCTTCGGTGAACAACCCTTCAGAAGCCCTTGGTTTCTATGAATCAGGTGATGTTATCGCGCTGGTGGCCTTTACGGATGAGCGTCTGCCGATGTTCCCAGATGTCCCAACCCTGAAAGAAAAGGGCGGTGACTTCAGCTACTTCATGCAGCGTGCGGTTGTAGGTGCGCCAGGCATGTCTGATGCTGCATTGGCTTATTACACTGACCTGTTTACCAAAGTGTACAATTCAGACGATTGGCAGAGCTATAAGTCGAAGAAGTCACTGATGGGTGATTTCTTGGCTGGTCAAGGGCTGCGTGATTACTGGACAACTCAGCGTGATCGTCATGAAACGATCTTGCGGGCTTCAGGCGCAATTAAATAACAGAAAAAAATAGACGGGGGGGATTAACAACATGCGTCGTGCAGAAATTGTAACAGCAGTTTTATTGGGGATTTTCTCCGTCTATTTAATGTGGAAAAGCGGTGAGCCACCGTCATGGAACCCTGACGTGCCTCGATTTGCCAATATTGGCATGATCGAAGGTGAAGGCCCAGGCAGCGGATTTTGGCCATTCTGGCTATCAGCAGTGATGTTGATCTGTTGCATCTGGATCGGGGTGAATTGGTACAAACGGAAATCACCACCATCTCAATCTGAGGAGCCCTTTTTAGACAGTTACGGCAAGCGGATTTTACTGCTTGTTGGCGCTGGGCTCCTTGGGTTTCTGATCTTAATTCATATCATTGGATTCTATGGCGCCATGTTGGTCTTCATGTTCTATTACATGCGCTTTTTAGGCCGTCACAGTTGGGCGCTGACATCCGCTGTTGGCGTTGGCCTTGTGGTCTTTAGTTTCTTTTTCTTTGACATCGCCATGCGGATTGTTTTGCCCAAAGGGTATTTAGAACCTTTGTTCATTCCGCTTTATGACATTTTTCTATAAGCACGATTGGGGGGATTAAATCATGGATATTATCGTCGCATTATTTAACGGAATTCTGATCGCGCTTGAGCCTATTAACCTTGGGCTTGCGGTAATCGGCGTTATTGTCGGTCTGTTTGTTGGCGCAATGCCAGGGTTGGGATCTGTGAACGGTGTTGCCATCTTATTGCCGTTTACCTTTGTGATTCAAAGTTTCACAGGCGGGGCGACATCACCGATGATCTTCTTGGCCGCGATTTATTATGGGGCCATGTATGGCGGGGCGATCTCGTCAATCACCTTAGGCATACCCGGGGCATCAACGGCGGTTGCCACAACCTTTGATGGCCGCCCGCTTGCCATGAAAGGCATGGCTCATATCGCCTTGGTGGCAGCGGCTTTGGCGTCATTCATTGGCGGGACAGTTTCTAATGTCTTGTTCACCGCTTTTGCACCATTGCTGGCTTCTGTTGCTCTATCATTCGGCAATCCAGAGATTTTTGCCTTGATGCTGCTGGCCTTTGCGACTTTTGTCGGGCTTGGCGGTGATGACATTCCGAAGACAATTTTCTCCATCTGTTTCGGCCTTGTTTTGGCGACGGTTGGTTTTGATATTGTCTCTGGTGAACCACGTTTGATCTTCTTTGATATCACAGGCTTTACCCATGGTATTCGCTTCCTTGTCTTGGCGATTGGTGTTTACGGGATTGGTGAGATGATCTGGACCATCAACACCTCACGCTATGGCAATTCCATGTCAAAAGTGGATGTG
This sequence comes from Alphaproteobacteria bacterium, assembly GCA_011522975.1. Taxonomy (GTDB): domain Bacteria; phylum Pseudomonadota; class Alphaproteobacteria; order Puniceispirillales; family UBA1172; genus JAGWAQ01. The sequence continues at coordinate 39,121 of WTHX01000063.1, forward strand.
TCATGGAAAAGCATGGTCGATGCCATGAAGAGTTTCCGTGAGGCATGGCGCGGGACATTGATCGGCTCTTTGCTGGGTTTCTTTGTCGGGATTCTGCCTGCCGCTGGTGCAACGCCGGGGTCATTGATGTCCTATGGCGTCACCAAGATGTTGTCGAAAAACCCAAAAGAATATGGGGAAGGCGCGATTGACGGTGTTGCCGCCCCCGAAGCGGCGAATAATTCTGCCTCAACAGGCGCGATGTTGCCGATGATGACTTTGGGGATTCCAGGGTCACCCACCACGGCTGTTTTGCTGGCAGGGATGGTGATCTGGGGGCTTCAGCCAGGGCCGTTGCTGTTTAGCGATCAGCCTGAATTTGTTTGGCCATTAATCGGGTCATTCTATATTTCAAACCTTGTGGCGGTATTGGTGAATTTGGCCTTTATTCCTGTCTTCCTATGGATGCTGAGGATGCCGTTTACTATTTTGGCACCATTGATTTTCGTTCTGTCATTGGTGGGCACTTATGCCGCCTATCTGGATATGTTTGATGTTTGGCTGATGGTGATTGTCGGTGTTGGGGCGTTCTTCTTACGCATCCTTGATTACCCTGTGGCACCAGCGGTATTGGCGATTGTATTGGGCCCGATCGCAGAGCCTAAATTGCGCCAATCCTTGTTGCTATCAGATGGTGATTTTAGCATCTTCTTCACAAGACCGATTGCAGGACCGATCACGGTGATCGCGATTATCCTGATCTTATTGCCGCTGTTAAAGGTGATCCGCGATAAGATTAAGGGCAAACCTCAAGAGGCATAAATGAAATCGGGGCTTCGGCCCCGATTTTTAATAAGGGTGCAAATGACCCCCGATAAAGACCTTAAAAAAGCAACAGTTAACAACAAGCATGATGCTTGGAATCCTGGTCTTGAATCAATAATACCGCCGCATCTTAACAACCTCATTACATTGTTCAACGAGGGCAATGCTTTTGCATCTTATCAAAACACCCAAGAGGCTGTGCATTTAACAGGTCTTTCCATGGCACGGCTGGCGGATTTGAATTTTGAGCGCATGGCGGTGCATGAATTGCTGATCAGGGTGACGGCAGAATTATCCGTCCCCGATGGCCCTAGCTATGAATATTTGGGGCTGCAACTGCGCGGCATGGTTGAAACCATCCACCAGCAATATCTGAAACCTGAATTGTCGGCTCTTAATCAAGCCTATGATGGGTTCAGGGCAGATGCCAAAAAAAATCTGTTATCAATTCTTGCCGGCGAAATTCAAGCCAATCCCAATCAAGATGCAAAACAAAACAAAGGCTGGCTTGGCTGGCTGAAACCTAAGAAGGCAGAGAAAAGGACGGCATCTACCCTGTCGCGTGATCAGGCTGACCTGAATAAAATACAAGACTGGACGAATGCCGCCCATGGGGAATCTGACCCAAACCGATCAGCGCAATTGGCGGCATTGGCCGAAATAGGCCGCGGCATCCTAGGCCAAAGAGGGCGCTTGTCGCCCGACCATGATTTAATGGCAGATTTAGCCTTGCGGCTTTATTGCCAAGATTACGGCACACTGGAAGTCAGGCGGCTGGTCGCGCCTATATTTGATAAGGCAGTAGCGGCAGAAGGCTATCGAGTCTTGCCGAACCAAACAAAACGCATTGTGATGAACACCAAAGGCGCATCTGCCGCCGGCAAAAGCACCATCCGCCCCCATCAACGAAAATTGGCCAAACGGTTGGGCATCCCTTGGAAAGACTTTGCCTTGATCAGTCCTGATTATTGGCGGAAATACCTGATTGATTATGATGGTTTGGGGGATGATTACAAATATGCCGCCATGTTAACAGGCATGGAATTGGCGGTCATTGACCAGAAACTTGACCGCCTGATGGCTGAAAAAGCCAAGCGCAATGATATGCCCCATATGTTGATTGACCGCTTCCGTTTTGACAGTTTTATGGTCAGTGATGACGGTGAATATGAAAGCCGATTGCTGACAAGATTTGGCGATATGGTCTATTTGTTTTTTGTTGTGACCCCGCCACATGAAACGGTGGAACGGGCGTGGCAGCGCGGCTTGACAACACAACGTTATAAAGCGGTTGATGATCTGCTTTACCATAATATCGAAGCCTATAAAGGCATGCCTGAATTGTTTTTTTCATGGACTGCCGTGGGCAATAAAACCGTTCATTATGAATTCTTAGATAACGACGTCCCCCTTGGTGAAGACCCCCGTACCATCGCTTTTGGAGAAAACGCCGCCATGACGATTCTTGACCCCAAAGCCATGGATAAGATTGATCGGTTTCGCCATGTCAATATTCACGCCAAGAGGGCGGATGATGTTTTGGAAGAAACCCCCGATCATGATTACGGATTTTTGCGCCAATGCATCACCATGATGGCGTCGATTACTTGGGCTGATCACGCCACAGGATCAGTCTGGGGGGAGATGAAAAACAGCAAATGGCAAACCACAGACAGTGATGTTTTGCCCGATGGCTTGAACGATGATCTGGCCAATGATCAGGCCTTTCAAAATGCGTTGAATTGGCCGCTGGACCAAGGCTTGCCAAAACCTGAACATCAAATCAATTTGACCGAAGAAAAATTAAAAACAATTGGGCGTTGGGCGGATCAATAAACCGCTCCCATTATCGCTTATTCAGTGA
>WTHX01000022.1 GCA_011522975.1 Alphaproteobacteria bacterium
GTTTTTATCGATTTCTTCACGTGGTATCTGGCCCAAAGCACGGCCATCGATATTGTCGATATCAATTGTCAAACGTCTGATGGCATAGGCCCGTGACAGCACGGTTTGCACAAGGTCTTCTTCAACGCCGCCTTCACGGATCAGCATTTCCAGCAAAGCGCCAGGTTTGGCATTGCCTTCACCTTCTTTGGCTTTATTGAGCATGGCTTCATCAATGCGATTTGCTGTTTGCAACACGCGAATGACTTTATCTGCTACATCATCATTATAAGCGGCCATGCGATCCTCTTAGTCTTCACCAATCAATTGATCAGCAATTGTTGGGGGGCGTTCTTCATCGGCGGGTTGTTCCGCGCCTTCCTGAATAGGGATGGTCGGAATATTAACAGGCTGGCGTTCTTTTTCTTCGAACTTATCTTCGGGAACATAATTAAGCGGCAGCATGGCAATTGTGCCGATTTCATCAACAACAATGACGCCATTGGGGGTGACTTTGGTGGCGATAGTGGCACCGACCCCAATATTTTCCCCTTCTTTGACGGTCAAGATTTGTTCAGATGCAGCGGGCAGATCAAACACAGATGTATCTTCGATAATCGTTTCCACCGCATTGGCAGAAAACCTGATGATGGCTGATGACGTGAAACTGACCGCATCTTCAAGCCCGGGATATTCTTGAATAACGTAGCAATCCCCAACCAATCCATAACTGATGCTAATCAGCATATCGCAATAGCGTTCAGCATGAACAATCCGTTCAAACGGGCCGATATCAAGATCTATCCGTTCATCTTTTAATCCCTGGCGGATAATAAAAGAGGCGTCCAGATACTGGCCATATGATGATTTCAAGTTAATGGCCTGCTGGCGGGCTTCATCAATATTGTCATGACTGCCAATCCGAAGGTAATTCATCAATGGCTTCGACCCTGTGGTGAGGGTTGTGCCAGTATCGATATAAATCTGGTTGGTGTCTTTGCGTTTGGCGATGGCAAGCCCCATGACACGATAACGACTGGCGATAATTGCGGCTTTGCTGGCCCGTCCCAGCAAATCTTGGCCCTTTTCTTCTTCTTCTTGAATGCCTAACCCTGTGTCATCAAAAATAATACCGCCAGTGGCATCTTCAGCGGCGCGTTTTAAGTCACGGGAAAACGGATCATCAATATCCAGCACTTCAGGCGGTGCGGTGTTTTCAAGTCCATCAGAAAGACTCGGTCTGACCCCAGTTAATACCAGCGCCAAAACCAGCGGCATGATCAAGGTCAGCGCCATGGATGAAGACAAAAAGATACGGTTCAATAACATCATTTATTTTTAATATATTAATGAAACCTAATAAAGAAAAATTCCATAAAACCTATGGGTTAGCCCTTTAAGTTGATCGGCCTGGGCGAGACATTTTGATCGTGATATCCACCGTCGGTACATTTGGAGGTGCGATAATAGTTTCTTCAATGACATTGATCTCACCAATACGCCGAATAAATTTGTTGCGGAATTGCAGCCATAACAAGAAATTGGTTTTGGCCTTAAAGGAAACCGTGATGTTTTCAACTTTAGGCAAGTCATTGGTTTCAGATGCAATTGTTTGTTCGGAAATTTCAATCCGTGGGTCTTCATCAAGTTCATTAATAAAGGCACTGAAATCATTGCGAATTTCTGTTGTTGTTGCGAAGGCCTCAAGGGCTTCATTCACACGTTTATTATTGGCTTGCCGTTGGTTTAAAAGCCCAGACAATTTAGGCGTATCGCGTTCGATTTGATTGCGAAATGCTGCGGCTTGTTTGCCCGCATCTTGGTTGATTTTTGTTTGTGGGATTAGAACACTGACATTGGCAAAAATTGTGCCGCCATTAAATCCAATTAATAGGAAAAAAACAAAAATAACCGCCAGAATGTGACTGCCATTATAATCTCGTAAAAACCGCCTACGGGAAAACCGCAATTGCTGCAATTTTTTCTTATATGAAACCGTTGTGCGTTCACCATCAACTTTAGTACTGGAATTGATGCGCCGTTTTGATGAACTGTCACTGGTACCCGAAGTCATGCCTGTCGAAATAGCGTTACCCGAAGCCGCCCCGCGGTTGATATTGACCAGTGAAAACGGATTAGCCAAAGCCTCAGGCGAGGCGTGTTCAGGTTTGGTTTCCCCTTGCAGACTGGGGGATTTGCCCTGACTCTCTTGAGAGCGATCCCCATCAACCTGATCCATGACAACCGTTTGACTATTAACAGAGGGATCATCACTTGGGGCGGTAATCCCTTTTCGCGGGGTTTGGGTTAATTTTTCCCTCAAATTTTCAACCAACGCTTTGGCATCGGTGGAGGCCGCGTCTGTTTGATGGCGGTGGGGGAATAATTTTGCGCTCATCGTGTTGAGCAAATTGCGCATCCCATCGCTGATCGGCTTATCGGGTTGAACTGCATCGGAAAGGCTGGCCACCCGCATAATGCCTTGGTCTTTGATTTTCTTGCTTAGGTTACCCAGAATTTCTTGGGCTTCTGGGCGCAATGTTTCAGCCGAAAGTGAGGCTGATAATTCAGCATTTGATGAAGATGAAGCAGGCATACTATCGGTCTGTTTCGGCTGTTTTTTATCGGTTTTTTTGGAAAAAAATCGCATCAGTCTGTTATCCCCAAATCACCGGTGAGGATAAATGGCGTCAACCCATCTTCTGGGTCGGTATCATCAGCCGATTGGACCGAGATGTTTTTCACCAACCCACTTATATCAAGTTCATTTTGGAAAAAATATAACGCCCGATCACTATTCGCGTAGCCGTTAATTTCAATCTTTGATGATTCAACAACATTGATGGAAGATAATTCAGCGCCTTCAGGCATCAAATCAGGCAGGGTTTCTAATAGATATGTTTTGCCTGAAGGATTCCGTACGGTTTTCATCAATTGGATATTCCGATTGGCTTCCTTTAAACTATTGGTCGCGCCTTCCAGCCGTTGTTTGATGCTTTCGGCTTCATTGCGAAGATTTTCAAAATCACGGCTGATCCGCTGGCTTTCAAAAAATTGGGGTAGGACAATACCGATTGACCAAACACCCAAGATCAACACAGATGCGGCAAACATCCTGATCAATGTAGACGACAGCACACTTAATTGTCTGTTGCGGCGCAAAGATTTGTGTTGCGGCAACATATTGACCGACATGATGGTGCGTTTTCGGTCATCATACGTACCTAGGTTTTGCAACCCAACCCCAACAGCCCCAGATAAAACCGAGGGATTTTCATAGGTTTCTGCATAAGCCAAAACAGGTTTGGTGAAACTTGTGGTGGCCAATGGATTCCACAAGGTAATGGGCGCCATATCCAGATGTTTATCCAGAATAGGCACGATATTTTTACACCGCGAATATTCCGATATCAGATAGACAAGAGTAAAGGGCTGATAATCTTGTTCTTCTTGCAGATAGAGAAGGGCTTGTTTGATGACATTGGCGACCCGGCCCGCGACTTCATCCCAGAACTCACCATCCAATTCACCTGCTTCTTCGGCTTGTTCCAGCAAGACAAGGTCAAATTCACTAATCTCAAGTTTGATGCTATGCACTTTTTCTTTTTCAAAAGCGATACATTGGCAGGTATCGTTGCTGATTTGAACAATCACTTGGTTCTGGCGTTGTTCATCAAGGGGCAGGGTGGTGTAACGCAAATTCACCAAAGACAGGGCTTCAGGTTCAATAAACACAGGGTTTAAATGCGATGCCAGCACCAGATCCATCCAAGGCTGGATTTGGTTTTCTTCAGCATAACAAAGCAAAACGCGGGTCAAATCGTCATTCTCAGAATTGACCAAGACTTGATATTGAATGAAGGGGTTTTCCAGTTTCCCCAAATCAGGTTCATTTTCGACCCAAAATTCAATTTCACGGGCTTCTTTCGCCAATTCTTTGCTGCTCATATAAGGCAGATTGACGATCCGCATCTGGATGATTTGCCCCGGGATGCAAATCGCGCCATCGACAGCTGTCAAATTGGCTTCAGACTTAGCGGAACGAATGGCATCAGCGATCATATCCTGACTGCGCTGGATATTTTTGAAGTCGACCATGCGGGGCAGGCCAACACTATGCAAGGTGATGACGTCAATTCGATTGCCTGCAAAACGCAGTTCAACCAGTGAAACCGCCCGTGGGTGGATCTTAATGGCCACCACCATATCGGGTTTGCCACCGATAGGCTTGAGTAATTTTGCAAATTGCGCCAGAGTATTTGCCATATCACTGTTGCCTTAGACGCAAAGATACGAAACAATAATTTATATTTTGTATATTTAAAGTATGATCCAGCCATAACCGTGACGAATTGAACAAGATTTGAAGATGCTCAACTCTCTGACGACCATATTTTTGGGGCCCTATGATATCATCAGCCAGCAGATTTCGATCTTTTTTGATTGGCTGGTTTCGAAAGGTGTCCGTGAAGATACGTTGATCATTATTCTGGTTGCAGGCGGCATTTCTTTGTTGTTGCTGGTTTTGGGTTTGCTCTTGGCATTGTTTAAATTTCTGCGCAAAAACGCTAAAAAGTCCAAAAAGCCAGCCAAATCGACCGAGTCTAAAAAGACGAAAAACACTCAGATGTCTGAGGCGACTTCTGTTAAAGGCCCTGATCCGCGCTTTGCCATTTTCAAAAAGCGGAAGAATAAAAAGGCCAAACAAGTTTCTGCTGAAGCCCCTGTTCTTGACCAAAATGTTGCTGTTTTGACTGAGA
>WTHX01000029.1 GCA_011522975.1 Alphaproteobacteria bacterium
CCGCAGGATCAACCCCAAAGCGTGACAACGTAAGCGGAATGGCAGTTCCACTAACGCCAGCGATAATCAGGTTGGCCATCATTGCCACCGCCATGACCAAGGCCACAGACAGATCACCAAACCAGAAATAAGCCACAAGCCCTGCCGTGATGGCAAAAATACCGCCGTTAATGACGCCAACGCTTAATTCACGGATGACAAAGCCCATCACCGTTGATCGCGACAATTGCCGTAACGCCAAAGCACGGACAGCCACGGTCACCGTCTGGGTGCCCGCATTGCCGCCCATGGAAGCCACAATCGGCATCAGCACCGCCAGCGCCACAATCCGTTCAATGGCATCTTCAAAGAATGAGATCACAACCGAGGCGGCGATAGCGGTCAAAAGATTGACCATCAACCAAGAAAATCGCGCTTGCAATGTTTCCATTAGGGTTGAACGGATTGAAACATCGCTCACCCCAGCAAGCGCCATCAAATCTTCTTCGGCTTCTTCGTCAATGACTTCAACAACGTCATCAACTGTGATGACGCCTACCAATCGGCCTTGATCATCAATCACCGAGGCTGAGACCAGCGCATAGCGGCGGAACAGAACAGCCACTTCTTCCTGATCCATACTGACCGGAATTTGATGCGTGGTGGATTCCATAATTTCCGAAAGACGCACAGGACGCTGTTGGCTCAATAACAGGTTAAGCCGGACATGCCCCAGAACACGGCGAGCAGGATCAATGATGATAATGGCATAAAATTCTTCGGGAAGATCTTCTTCACCCCGCATGAAATCAATCGTCTGCCCCACCGTCCAATGGGCGGGCGCCACCACGACTTCACGCTGCATCATACGGCCTGCGGAATCTTCAGGATAAGACAGGCCTTCTTCAACAATCAGACGCTCAGCGGCTGGCAATGATGCCAATAACGTATCACGTTCTTCGTCATCCAATTCTTCGATAATGTCGATGGCATCATCACTATCCATTTCAACAATGGCTTCAGCGGCTTTCTTGGCGCCGATTGACTCCAGCGCATCTTCGAGCAAGTCATCATCAAGATAGGTTAATGTATCAGGATCAAGCACAGGCGCCATCATCACCAGCAATCGTTTGCGTTGCGGGGTATTGAGCCGTTCGATCAAATCCGCCTGATCAGCCGGGTGCAAAGGCGAAACCAATGCCCTCACCCGCCTTGTATGGCCTTCGGCCAGCGCTTGGATTACCGCAACCTCAACTTTGGGCGTCATGCCATAGAGGCTGGACAATTGATCAACATGATCACGTCCTGCAACGTTCGGCTGATTTCCTTTTTGTTGGTCGTCCATGGGTTCATTCCTGAAACACTGTGGGGTGAATAATAAATAGCGGCTTAAAACTCCAGATCAAACAAGCCGAGTTTTCTGGTGTAAGGATCAAATCTGACTTGATGCCCCAATGGCGGTTGAGAGCGTTGGGCGCAATCCATCCGCTCACAAACATGACAGCCAATTCCAATCGGCACAGGCTGACTTGATTTGCCTAAATCCAGCCCATCGGCATGGACAATATCTTTCGCATGAGTGACATGACAGCCCAAAGCGACAGCAAATTCAGATTCAGGCTGACCCGGCGGTGACCAAAGCGGGGAGACAGTCCGCGCCATGGTGAAAACCTGTTCGCCTTCTTCCAATTCAGCAATCTGGGTGATGATTTTTGACGGCACCCGAAAGGCTTGATGCACAACCCACCGCGCGCAAGTCCCGCCATGATTGGCAAATTGCATCTGGCCTGCCGATAAGCGTTTGGAAATATTCCCCGCCAAATCTGTCCGAATAAAGAAGAATGTAATGCCGCGATCACCAGGGCGATTCATCGTCGTCAGGCGATGGCAAACTTGCTCAAAACTAACGCCGAAACGCCGCCCCAAAAGATCAAGATCATAACGCAAAGCGCGGGCAGCACCAATAAAGTCACCATAAGGCATCATAACAGCCGCCGCGAAATACCCCGCCAGTGTGTTGCGCAAAAACCCAGACATGGCGTCATTATTGGCTTCAATGACCAATTGATTGATCAGGTCATTTTCAACCAGCAAAGCGGCCTGCAACAACAATTGAAATGACCGTTGTGGGCGGCGCAAAGCCTCAGATAAAAGAACACGACTGCGGTGTGGATCATAACGGCGCAGGCTATTGCCCATAACATCAGCAGGGACGATCTGAATATCCAGTTTCAATTCCCGCTTAAACCAGTCTTTGAGATCCGAAAACAGCGTGTCACGGTTTAATTTGGCGCGTTCCGTAAAGGCTTCGGCGGCATTTTCCAATTCATCAAAATAATTGCCATGATCCTGCAGATAAAGGCGGATATCTTCAACCACCGTGGCGGTTTGATACCGCTGACGGATATCCCCGCCGGTGGAAGTCGCGTTCTGAATATCCAGTTTCATGGCTTTGTAACTGTTGTAGAACTGCAAGATGGACGAGACAATATTCGGCTGGCTGGTAACAAAATCCCGCAACTCACGCTTGGAGATAGAATGGCCAGACATGGAGGGGTCGGCAAACATTTCGGTGATATCCGCGATCAAGCGGGTGCTGTCATCAGCGGCAAAGTCTTTCAGGTCAATATCAAAAGCCTGCCCCAGTTTAAACAGCAAGGGCACGGTGACAGGACGCTGGTTATGCTCAATCAAATTGAGATAACTGGCGCTAATCCCGATGGCCGCTGCCATGTCGGACTGCGTCAAATCAAGTTGCGTGCGCAAACGCCTGATCTTATGACCCACCATTGGCTTTTCGCCAAGTTTCAGCATTGCTGACCTCCATTATGCTGTCTTAATCCATTCAATTTACTGAATTTTCATAAATTTTGCAAATGTTAAAAATTTACAATTTTCAATTTTTCACAGTTTTCAATGCGGTGGTTGTTCTTCTTTGCTATGCCAATGTCACACGCCCCCACAACAGACCACTGATCATAAGAAAAAGGAGATCAGACCCATGTCAGAAAAGATGTCAGAAAACACAATTGCTCTACAAGAGTCTTTTGAGAACCTCACCAAAGCCCCAAAAGGCCGTTTTGCCAATGTCAAACGTGATTACACGCTTGAGGATGTCAAAAAACTGTCCGGTTCGGTCACGGTTGAACATAGCCTTGCTCGTCATACGGCTGAAAAAATGTGGACATTGCTCCACAGTGAAGATTACGTCAACACCCTGGGCGCCATGACAGGCAACCAAGCCATGCAGCAAATCAGAGCAGGGTTAAAAGCGATTTACCTGTCCGGTTGGCAAGTGGCGGCGGATGCCAATTCTGCTGGCGGCATGTATCCTGACCAATCTATTTATCCTGCCAATTCAGGCCCTGAACTCGCCAAGCGTATCAACCGCACATTATTACGGGCAGATCAGATTGAAACACTGGAAAATAATGGCGGCAAGCCAGCAACCGATTGGCTGGCACCGATTATCGCTGATGCTGAGGCTGGTTTCGGCGGCGCGCTCAACGCATTTGAAATCACCCGTGCCTATATTGAGGCTGGTGTTGCTGGCGTTCATTTTGAAGATCAATTGGCCAGTGAAAAGAAATGCGGACATATGGGCGGGAAAGTCTTGATCCCGGTGCAACAGCATATCACCAATATGAACGCCGCGCGTCTGGCGGCTGATATTGCTGGCGTGCCGACCTTGATCATTGCCCGCACCGATGCTGAAAGCGCCAAATTGATCACGTCAGATATTGATGATCGTGATAAGCCTTACCTTTCAGGAGAACGGACTTCCGAAGGGTTTTATCGCCTGACCGATGAAAGTGCTTTTGATCGCTGTGTTTCTCGCGGGTTGGCTTATGCCGAATATGCCGACCTGTTATGGATGGAAACATCAACCCCTGACTTTGATCAAGCCGCGCAATTTGCCGAAGCGATCCGCGCCAAATTCCCTGATCAAATGCTGGCTTATAACTGCAGCCCATCGTTTAATTGGACGGCGAATCTTTCAGCCGATGATATCGCACGTTTCCAGCGTGAAATTGGCGCCATGGGATATAAGTTCCAGTTCATCACATTGGCGGGTTTCCATTCTTTGAATTATTCCATGTATGAATTGTCACGCGGTTATGCGTCGCGCGGCATGTCGGCTTATTCTGAATTGCAGGATGCAGAATTTGCCGCCGAAGCACATGGATATACTGCCCATCGCCATCAGCGCGAAGTTGGCGCGGGATGGTTTGATGCCATCAGCGTTGCTGTTAAGGGGGGTGAATCCTCAACCACCGCCCTTAAAGACTCCACCGAAGAAGATCAATTCCATGGTGATGAAATGGCTGGCGCTGCAGAATAATGCGTTTGGCCTTAAGTTTTCCATCAGGTTGGGGGACCTGTTGGAGAGAATGGAGTCTGGTTCGCCAGACTCCATTTTTTTGGCTAGAATATTAAATTTTAGAGTGTTTTATGGCTTGAACATTGACCCTGTTTTAATCAAAGTAATTTCAATATTTTTATTCAATAGGTTCCCCCATGAAATATCCCATGCGTGCTGCCATCTGCCGTGAGTTTAACGCCCCCCTTAGCCTTGAAAATGTTACCATTGCTTCAGCCCAAGGCCAAGAAGTCAAAGTCCAGATTGAAGCTTGCGCCATCTGCCATAGCGATATCAGTTATCTAAAGGGATATTGGGGCGGCACCCCGCCGATTGTTTTTGGCCATGAAGCCGCTGGCGTCATCACCGAGACAGGTGACAAAACTTCAGGGTTTAACGTCGGCGATCGAGTGATTGTGACATTGATGCGATCATGCGGGTCTTGCCCATCTTGCGGTGAGGATTTGGAGGCGATTTGCACAAGCCCTCCTGCCATCACCTCCCCTGCCCTTCATGATCAAGACAAATCACCTGTTCCTGTGGCCATGAATAGTGGGGCGTTTGCTGAACAGGTTTTGGTCCATGAACGGCAATGTATCGCCATCCCAGATGATATGGATTTTAATGTTGCCAGCCTTTTGGGATGCGGCGTGATCACAGGGTTTGGCGCGGTCAACCGTGTCGGCAAGGTCAAAAAGGGCGAAACCGTGATTGTTACAGGCACAGGCGGGGTTGGGATTAACGCCATTCAAGCCGCCCGCATTGCTGGCGCGTCCAAGATTATCGCGATTGATATCGCCGATGATAAAGAAGAGTTGGTCCGCCGCCTTGGGGCGACCGACTTCATCAACCCCAAGACAACCGATGCCAATGAGGCTGTCATGGCGCTTACCGATGGTCATGGGGCGGATGCCGCTTTCGTGGCGGTGGGGGCGTCCCCTGCCATTGCCGCCGCTGTGCCGATGATCAGGGCGGGGGGACGTGTTGTTATTATGGGCATGCCCGCCAGTGATGATCTGGTGGCAATTGATGCTTCCGACCTTGCAGGGTCAGCAAAATCAGTCATCGGCACTAAAATGGGCTCCGCCATGATCAGGGAAGATATCCCCATGCTGATTAAGCTTTATCAACAAGGTAAATTGGAATTGGATGGGTTGATCAGCCATCATTTTGACTTTGATGCGATTAATGAAGCGATTGAGGTCGCCGCAACACCTTCATCCTTGCGCGTGGTGATTAATTTCGCGCATGATTAAACCTTAAACGCGCATCCAATTCGGGGGAGGCCATTATGAAACTGGCAGCGATTGAAACCTTTGTGGTGGGCAACCCGCCCCCTAAACGTGGCGGCAATTATTTTCTCTTTGTCAAATTGACCACCGCTTGCGGCATCGTCGGCTATGGTGAGATGTATACCGCATCTTTTGGCGGGCATACCGTGGCCAAAATGGCCGAAGATGTGTTTGAGCGTGAAATGCTCAATGAAGACCCGTTCCAGATCGAAAAAATGTGGCGGCGGGTTTATTCGCGTGGGTTTTCATCCCGCCCTGATATCTCTTTGATGGGGGTGATGAGCGGCTTGGAAATGGCTTGCTGGGATATTATCGGCAAGGCTTGTGATAAACCTGTCCATGCGTTGATTGGCGGCAAATTGCATGAACGCCTTCGGTCTTACACCTATATCTATCCTGATGAAGATATGGATGAAAACGAGTTTTACAATGACCCTGATGCCTCGGCTGAAATGGCGGCACGTTATGTCAAAGAAGGGTTTGATGCGGTTAAATTTGACCCAGCAGGCGCCTATACCCCGCTTGACCCTCATATGCCGACGCTTGAAGATATTGATCGTTCCGAGAAGTTTTTAAAAGCCATGCGTGAGGCGGTTGGCGGTGATGCTGACCTGCTGTTTGGCACCCATGGCCAGTTTTCAGTGTCAGGCGCCAAGCGGATGGCACGCATGATGGAAGCCTATGATCCGCTCTGGTTTGAAGAACCAACCCCGCCCGAACGGCCTGAAATGATGGCGCAGGTTGCCGCCGCCACCAATATCCCCATCGCCACCGGTGAGCGGCTGACAACAAAATATGAATTTGTCCGCGTTCTGGAACAAGGGGCGGCCAATATCATCCAGATGAATTTAGGTCGAGTTGGCGGCATACTTGAGGCCAAGAAAGTCGCGGCATTGGCCGAAAGTTTCTATGCTCATATCGCCCCTCATTTGTATTGCGGGCCATTGGTGGGGGCGGCAAATATTCAGGTTTCAGCCACCTGCCCTAATTTCTTGATCTTGGAATCAATCCGCAAATGGGATGGGTTTTATGCTGATATCCTGACCACACCGATTGAATGGGAAGATGGCCATGTGATCGTCCCTGACCGCCCTGGACTGGGGGTTGAATTAAACGAGGAATTGGCCCGCGCCCATCCTTGGGAAGGTGATGCTCTGCATCTGAATACCGTTGATCATTGGGATTTGCGCGAAAAAGATTAACGCTTTGTGTTATTACCCGATAAAAAAGCCAGCCTATTTTTAAGGCTGGCTTTATTGTTGATCAGGGGTTGAGATTAGCCCCGCATACGACTGCCATTGGCGTCAAACAACGGTTGGGGCTGTAATTTAGCCGAGAGTTGTTCACCCAATAATTCAATCTCCCAACCATCCATTTCATCGGCAATTTCTTTCGGGACATAGCCCATAGCAACAGAAACGCCTGAGGCATGGGCATAGCCGCCAGAGGTGACCCAGCCAACAACCGCGCCTTTATGGGCAATCGGCTCATCCCCAATGACATCAGCATCAATGGCATCAACAACAAATGTCCGAAGCCGCATAGTGCCGCCATCTTGTTTTTCGGCCAGCGCGCCTGATTTGCCAATGAAATCAGCATCTTTTTTATAGGCAACAAATCGCGATAACCCGCATTCAACAGGGCCATAAAGCGGGCGATATTCACGTGCCCAGGACCCAAAATTCTTTTCCAAACGAAGGGCATTAAGCGCGCGGCCACCAACCATTTTGATGCCGAATTCTTCTCCGGCTTCAAGGATTTGGTCAAACAAGCGGCGTTGATATTCAGGGCTGACCCAAATTTCATACCCCAGATCACCGGTATAGGTGACGCGGCCAACAATGGCCGGCACCATGCCCAAATCCATCTCCCGCACATCCATGAATTTAAACCCATCGGCAGAGACATCTTCAAAGGTCATTTTTGCCAGCACATCGCGGGCGTTTGGCCCTGCAATCGACAGCCCTGTCAGGCCAAGCCCCATGGGCATAACCTCAACCGAACCATCATCAGGCAGATGATCGGTAAACCAGCGCATATGATAAGATTCCGCCGTCCCAGCACCCACAATCAAGAAGGTTTCGGCATCAAGCCGTGCCAGTGAGAAATCACCAATTACCTTGCCATCTTCTTTCAGCATTGGCGCCAATGTCATGCGGCCAATATCAGGGATACGGCAAGCCAGCATCATATCCAGCCAGTCTTCAGCCCCCTCCCCTGTGATCATGTATTTGGCAAAGTTGGAGGTCTCGATCATGCCCACACCTTCACGCAGGGCTTTGGCTTCAGCACCGACATGGTCAAAATCAGTTGACCGCCGCCAGCTAAACTCATCTTCCACGCCTTCAGGCGCAAACCAGAGCGCGTGTTCAAGCCCAAAACTTGCCCCGAATTGCCCGCCCATGTCTTTCAGGCGATCATAAATTGGGGTTGTCAGTAAAGGACGCGCCGCTGGCAGTTCTTCATTTGGATAACGAATAGAGAACCGGCGGGAGTAATTTTCCCGGACTTTGGCGTTGGTATAAGCCATTGAGGCATAATCGCCAAAACGGCTGATATCCATCGCCCAAACATCAAATCCTGGGTCGCCATTAATCATCCAATTGGACAGCGCAAGGCCAACCCCGCCCCCTTGGCTGAAGCCAGCCATAACACCGCAAGCACACCAGAAATTGGTCAAACCTTGGACAGGGCCTACAAGCGGATTGCCATCGGGCGCAAAAGTAAACGGCCCATTGATGATGCGGCGGATGCCGGCGTTTTCAAAGGCTGGGAAATGTTTAAAGCCCACTTCCAATGATGGCGCGATCCGTTCAATATCAGGCTCAAGCAATTCATGGCCAAATTCCCACGGGGTTTCACGCTCAGACCAAGGCACGCAAGCCCGTTCATACGTCCCCATCAGCATCCCGCCTCGTTCTTGGCGCAAATACAATTCACCGTCAAAATCAACCGCGTGGATAATTTCTTTGCCGGTGGATTCATTAAAGGCGGCGACTTCAGGCATGTCTTCGGTCAGAAGATACATATGTTCCATCGCCAGAACAGGCAATTCCAGCCCCACCATACGGCCAATTTCACGCGCCCATAACCCACCGCAATTCACCACATGCTCGGCTTTAACCGTGCCTTGATTGGTGGAAATAATCCACGTGCCATCAGGGTCCTGGACAAGGCTTTCAACCTTGGTGTTGGTGAAATAACTGGCGCCATTTTTACGCGCGGCCTTGGCATAGGCATGGGTCACGCCATAAGGGTCGACATGGCCTTCGATCGGGTCATACATCGCACCAACAAAATGTTGCGGGTCAATCAATGGCATCAATTCAGCGGCTTCTTCAGGGGAGATTAACTCCAACCCTTCCATACCGAGGTATTTGCCTTTGGCGTAAACACCTTTCAGCCAATCAAAACGTTCTTTTGTTCCCGCCAGCATCACCCCGCCTGTGATATGCATGGTGATATCTTGGCCTGATAATTCCTGAATTTCTTCATAAAGTTTGATGGTGTATTGCTGCAATTTGGCGACATTCGGGTCGCCATTAATTGTATGCATTCCGCCAGCGGCATGCCATGTTGATCCTGACGTCAGATCAGAGCGTTCCAGCATCATCACATCGGTCCAGCCCAGTTTTGTCAGGTGATACAGCACTGATGCCCCCACGACACCGCCGCCAATGACCACCACCTGTGCTGTTGAGTTCATTTTTTGAGCCATCTTGCCCCCCTCTTAACCTTCTTTTTAAAAATCCGTTGGCGCGCCGCCTTCTTCACGGCGTTTTTCGATAAACGCAACCAAGGCCTCATGATGACCTTCATCCATGGCTGGTTTTTGATAATCGTCTAATATGGCTTTGACCATGCGATTGGCGCGTTCTTCTGTTTTTAGCGCCCCTGTTTCTTCCCATGTTTCATAATTCCGCCAATCCGACATGAATGGGGCGTAAAATGCTGTTTTGAATCGGCGTTGGGTATGGTCTGCGCCAAAATAATGACTGCCCGGGCCGACTTCGCGAATAGCATCAAAAGCAAAGGCATCTTCGCTGACATCAAATGGTCTGTTCAGATAAATATTCTGTTGCAGCATTTCACAATCCATCACCAGTTTTTCAAAACTGGCGCAAAGCCCGCCTTCCATCCAGCCTGCCGCATGATAGACCATGTTGCAATGGCCAGCGTTGATGGCATTGATTGACGCAGCGCTTTCCCAAACTGCTTGCCCATCTGGGTAATTGGCGGCATTGGCATTAGACCCCCGCCACGGCAGATTATATTTCCGCGCCAATTGGCCAGAGATTTGCATCGCCCTTATGTATTCAGGCGTGCCAAAAGCAGGCGCCCCTGATTTCATATCAACATTTGAGGTGAACGCCCCATAAACCACCTCAGCCCCGGGGCGAATGGCTTGCAATAAAACCAATGCGGCAAGGAATTCAGCGTTTTGCTGCACCAAAGCCCCCACCACTGTGGCTGGTGCCATTGCCCCTGACAGGGTAAAGGGGCTGACCACCACGGCTTGCCCCCGCCTTACAGCCCGCATCGCACCATCAAGCATTGGCCAGTCATGTTTCAAAGGGGATGACGAATTGATATTGGTGAACATATGCGGCTTAGCTGTGAATTCAGCCTCCGTCAGGCCGCCTGCAATCCGCACCATTTCCATGCCATCTTCGATCCGTTCTGGCCCTAGGGAATAGGCGTGAATGACTTTATCCGTCAGGGTCAGCATATCATAAAGCGCATCCAAATGACGGGTCGAGGCATGCAAATCCACCGGCTCAACCGGATAACCCGCCACAAAATGCAAACAATTGAAATACTGGTTTAATTTCAACAGGTTTTGATAATCAGGGCGCGTGCCAACCCGCCGCCCACCATCCAGATCACTGACATTAGGCGCGGAAGCGACAGCAGAATACGTCATATGCTTGCCGCCAATGATAATCTCACGGTCAGGGTTGCGCGGCGTGATGGTAAATTCAGAGGGCGCTTTGGCAATGGCGTCCAAAACCAATTGCCGATCAAACCTGACATTTTGTGTGTCGCTGTCTATAGAACACCCCAAGTCGCTTAATACCGCCACCGCTTCTTCATTCAGAAACAGGATGCCAATCTCTTCTAAGACTTTGAGAGATGTATCGTGAATTTTTTCAAGAACCTCATCGCTGGCAGGTTCTACAGGCGCATCAAAATAACTGGGGATTTCCCAATCCAATTGCTCAATAACGGCGGATTTATCAGCGCGATCAGCACTACCGCGGTTGCGTTTGCGAGACCGTTCACGGCGGGGGTTTTGATGTGATGTATCAGGCATAATTATAAAAACTTCTCCCCTTCAACGTTATGATCGCCCCTACAAGCAAACTTTCTGAATAAGACCAATTTCAGTTCATTTTCGCCAAACTGTAAAGTTAATGTCGTATTCTTCTTTAGAATTCATGAAAGGCTGGATATAGTCGCGGCTAATCAAGGAAAACCACATGTCTGAAAACAAACATATCTGCTTGGCTTTAGGTGGCGCACGTTCGGGTAAAAGTGATTTTGCGGAAAGCACCGCTTTGTCTCTGGCCAAGGATCATGGCCAATCTGCCGTCTATATCGCGACAGGCCAAGCCTTTGATGATGAAATGAAAGCCCGAATCAAACGTCATCTTGATCGCCGTGACCCGCAATTTACCACCATTGAAGAACCTGTTGATCTGGTGTCTGTTCTGAAAAGCCATGATCACCGCCATGTTCTTTTGATCGATAGCATTGGCGTTTGGATCACCAATCTGATGATCAATGATCTGGATGTTGATAAGGTCATGGCAGATACGATTGAAGCCATCAAATCCGCCTCATGTTCTGTCGTGTTGGTATCGGATGAAATTGGCATGGGGATTGTGCCTGAAAACGCCATGTCCCGCGCGTTTCGTGATCATATCGGGATGATGAACCAAAATGTCGCCAGCCTTGCCGATAAGGTCGCCTTTTTGGTAGCGGGCGTGCCCATGATTATCAAATCTTAACCAATTCAATTTTGAGTATATACAAATGACAAATTTTACCACCCGTGCTGACTATGATCAGGCTATTTCAAATCTTCCTGTTGCAGATCAAACCGCCATTGATGCGGCAACTGATCGCCAAGGCCAATTGACCAAACCACCAGGTTCACTGGGGCGGCTTGAAGATTTGGCCATCTGGATGGCAGGCTGGCAAGGCGTTGAAAAACCTCAGATTAACGCTGCGTCTTGTCTGATTTTTGCAGGCAACCATGGGATTGCCGCACTTGGTGTTTCTGCTTTCCCATCTGATGTAACCGCACAGATGGTGGGTAATTTCGCAGCAGGCGGCGCGGCGATCAATCAATTGACCAAATCGGCAGGCGCCAGCCTTGATGTCATCGCCCTTGATCTGGAAAACCCAACGGCTGACTTCACCCAAGGCCCTGCCATGACCGAAGACGAAACCTTGGACGCCATGGCGAAGGGCGCGGCGGCTATTCCTGATCAGGCGGATATGCTGTTGGTTGGTGAAATGGGGATTGGTAACACAACCGCAGCAGCAGCCGTTAGCATGGCCAGTTTAGGCGGGGATGCCTCCACTTGGGTTGGCCGCGGCACAGGTGTTGACGATCAAGGATTAAAATTAAAAGCAGATGTCATCAACCGCGGCATTGCCGCCAATCAAGACTTAATCGCATCAGGCTTTGGCATTCTATCAGCCCTAGCAGGGCGTGAAATGGCAGCGATTGCCGGGGCTGTTATGGCGGCACGGCACCGCCGTATCCCTGTTTTGCTGGATGGGTTTATTTCCACCGCATCGGCTTTACCTTTGCTGAAAGACAACCCTCAAGCCCTTGATCATTGCCTGATCAGTCATCGGTCACAAGAGCCTGGCCATCATCAGATCATTGAAAAAACCGGCATGATGCCATTATTGGATTTGGGCATGCGCCTTGGTGAGGGTTCAGGCGCGGCAACAGCATTATCGATTGTTAAATCTGCCCTTGCCGCCCATAATGGCATGGCAACATTTGCTGAAGCAGGCGTTTCTGGAGCATCGTAATGGCCAAGCCGCCCCATGGTTTTGATATCAACGTATGGCGTCATGACATGATGGCGGCGGCGATGATTTTAACCCGCATCCCTGTGCCATGGCCTGAAGACCTCACCCCCAACACCGCCCGAAGTTATTGGGCATTTCCCCTGATCGGGATCGCGGTTGCGGTTTTGCCTGTCTTTATAGGCACAGCACTGGCGGCATCTGGCTTGCCGTTGATGGCAGCGGCGGCGGTGATTGTTTTGGGCATCATCCTTTTAACAGGCGGGCTTCATCAAGATGGCTTGGCTGATTTGGCGGATGGTCTTGGTGGGCGCGATGCTCAACACCGCCTTCAAATTATGCGCGACAGCAGCATCGGCAGTTACGGCACATTGGCCTTGATCCTGACCACCATTATTACCATCGCTTGCCTGATGCGGATCGGTGAAGAAGACTTGACCTTAATGGCGCAATCTATGATGGCGGTTGCCGCCATGTCCCGCGGCATGATGGGGCTGCAACGCTGGCTTCACCCAACGCCTGACGCCAAGGGGCTTGCGGCTGTCACCGGGAGACCTGACCGCAATGTGGTGATGATCGGGATGGGTTTATCCCTCGGCTTGGGCGTGATGTTCCTGTCCATCGCTCAAGTCTTGGCCATGATGGCGGTTGGAGTTTTAATCACCCTGTTGTTAGGGCGATTCATGATGTCATGGCTGGGCGGCGTTAATGGTGATGGCCTGGGCGCCACCCAACAATGCACTGAAGCCACTATGTTGATGGCCTTGACCATTATGCTGGCATCGTGATCATGGGCCGATCATGACCAATCATCGCCATTTTTCAGTGACGTTAATTCGCCACGCCAAAACGATTTACCCAAGCGGCACTCTGCCGCCCCATGACCCTGATGTTGATTTAACCAATACGGATCAAATTAATCTGATTGCAGGGTTAATCCCGCAACAATCCGATTGGTGGGTCAGCCCCCTCAGCCGTTGCCAAAAAACAGCGCAAGCCTTAAAGGATGCAGGGGCAAAGCCGCGGTCACAGTCAACCCATGACGCCATTTATGAACAGCGTTTTGGCGATTGGCACGGTGTTGAGATTGCTGATATTTGGCAGCAAATCAGCCATTTGGAAAAAACCAATTGGTTTTTCTTGCACCCCGATATCACCCCGCCGAATGGCGAAAGTTTTAATGATGTCATCACCAGGCTTGAACCTGTCATGGATGAGATTACCCGCCATGATGGCGATGATCTGGTGTTGATCTGCCATGGCTTGGTCATCAGGGCGTTTCTGGGGTTGATGATGGGGCTGAACCCTGCCCAAGCCCTCGCCTTTAAAATTGACCCATTATCCGCCACAAGGCTGACCTTCATGGCGGAAGGGCGCCAAGGGCATGACAATGATGGCGGGGCCTGGTATTTAGAGTACCTGAACCGCTGATTTAAGCGGTGGCCTTGCGATTGCCCCTTGGGTCAACCCAACCGATCGACCCATCATCGCGGCGATGCAGCATATTTAGCCCATCATGGGATTTATTGCGGAACATCATGGCGGGCTGGCCTGATAATTCAAAAATCATCACCGCTTCTTCAACCGTCATCAAATGGATTTGATAATCCATTTCAGCCAGAACTGGCGGGGCTGAGGCTTCTTCCGGCAATTCATTGTCTTGAGTGGCGGCGCTTTCAAACGTTGTCAAGGTGGCCTCGATTACCTCGCCATTATCGACACGGTGATTTTTAAGCCGTCTTTTATAACGGCGCAGACGCTTTTCGATATGTTCAACCGCTTCATCAAGAGAAGCATGGGCATCAGATGCTTTGCCATTGGCTTCCATTTCAATGCGGCGTGTTAAGTTTACCCGAACATGGGTTTCAAACCCGATCGCGCTTTTCATTAGCGTGATATTGGCGCTGATCGCGTTGTCAAAATATTTGGATACTGCCCCTGAAAGTGCGGCTTCGGCATGTTCTTGGAAGGCTGCTCCAGTATCCATATTTTTACCAGATATATTCATTTGCATATCGCCCTCCTTGTATATGACTTCGTATTTGTCTTCGATATTAAGTATTAATCGTGACAGAATTAGGGCATGTCCACAAGACAGGATTGCTGACCCATTTGGGTGAATATTAGGCTTTAATGCGGACGGGTATCAAAACGCAGGCCAATGGAAAGCCGCCCACCGGACACATCATGAACGTAATGTAAAGCCCGTGCGCCTTCGCCTTCACGACCACAAAACCCTGGGGCGGATAGCACCGCCAAACGGCCCGGCTGATCATCAATAATGCGGGCATCATTACCATCACGGTCACGGCAAGTGCTTAAAGTTGATTGCCCTGCAAGGGTGATGATAAACACCACCCCCCGATACCTGAGGGAGTCCATATGCACGCCAATGCCCGCAGAATTGGGGGGATAGTGCTGTACCGCGACATCATTGAGGTGAAAGGCTTCATCAATAAAAGATGTTTCAGCACGGTTTTGCACTTCGGCAATGGTTTCTTCCAAAAGATCGGCCAATTGCGCCAAAGCACGTTCCCTTGGGGCGGGGAAACAAATGTCAAAATCTTGGATAACCTCTCGGCCTTCTGTCCCGACACGAGGCTTGGCCTGCCGCATGGGAAGTTTGCTGCATTGCTTAATCAGAATATTGATATCATCAGGGCTAAAAAACGGCACGGACGTTGCCAAAACACCCTCTTGCGATAAGTCTTGAAACGCCGCTGTCATGGCGCGGATACGACCTTCGGTAAGGGTGAGCGGTTTTGCCATAAGTTTTGCCTCAACAACCAAAAAATGAACCGTAAGCGATAAAATTAAGATTGACTGAAATGGTCAATTGTCTAGCGTAAAACAATAGTTTGAGGATGAAAAATGAACAAGCCTGATTATGTGATTATTGGTGGCGGTTCTGCGGGTTGTGTCTTGGCCAATCGCCTGTCTGCCAACCCTAAAACCAATGTTGTTTTGCTCGAAGCCGGCGGTGAAGACCGCAACCCTTTGATCCATATTCCCGCAGGTTATGTTAAAACCATGGTTAATCCCGCGATCAACTGGATGTTTGAAAGCGAAGAAGAAGCCTCAAGCGGCAACCGCCGCATTCTTCACCCTAGGGGTAAGGTAATGGGCGGGTCTTCTGCGATCAACGCCATGCTTTACGTTCGGGGGCAATCCCATGACTATGATGGCTGGGCGCAAAAAGGCAACCCAGGCTGGTCTTACCAAGATGTCCTGCCCTATTTCCGCAAAGCGGAATTTTGCGAAGCTCAAAAAACCGAAAATATGGATGCAGATTTACGCGGACAATCAGGCCCGTTGAATGTCGCCATGGTGCGGAACAGATACGAAGCCTTAGACCTTGTGATTAAATCGGCTGAATCCTTGGGCTATCCCCATAATCCTGATTACAACGGTCATGATCAACATGGCTTTGGCTATTACCAAGTCACCCAAAAAAATGGCGTCCGGCATTCCGCCAAGAAAGCCTATATTGACCCTATTCGGTCGC
>WTHX01000044.1 GCA_011522975.1 Alphaproteobacteria bacterium
GTATAGGAACAATGACCCCGCCTCAGCGTTTAGATTTTCAAGCACAAGCGGTAGAGCCCAACGCAAAGCCGCTACGGCATCGCCAGTGGTTGCATATTGGCTCATCAAGCCTGAAACCAGTTGTAGCCCAGCACTATTGTCAAAAATATCTGAGGGATTTTGTTGTGTTTGTTCGGAGGACACAGTGGCCACTGTGTTTACTCGCCAGATTGATCTTTGGCAGCATCAATGCCGAAATTGTCAAGGCCACCGCCTTCACTATCAACGACTTGGTCAATCGGCAACAATTTGTCCAATTTGGCAATTTGCAAGACCCTGAAGACAGGAGTGCTGATCACGGAAAGCGTCAACTCAATACCATTGGTCATGCAATGTTGGCGGGTCATCAGCAGAACAGCAACACCACTTGAATCAATGTAATTGACGCCACTGGCTTTAATATCAAGGGTTTTTACGCCTTGCAGTTCCGAAATTTCATTTTTCAGATCCGCTGTGGTCTGGAGATCAACATCACCAGAAAGAACAAGAACAGCATCTTCGTTATTGACTTGAATGTTATACATAATCTGCCCTTAAAACTGCTCTGTAAACAAAAACGGAGCCCGAAGGCTCCGTTTGAAAATAGAAGGGATTACCAAGCAATATCGGTCTTCACTGAAGTCCAAGTATCGTTGGTACCGTCACAATAAGCAACGTCCATTTCATTGTCAGTATTCGAATGGTTGTATGATGAGTTATCGGAAATAACGATACGGCCATAAGTTGTTGACGAACATGCTGTAGTGTAACTGCCTGTTGAATTGTCAATGATCATTGTACCGGCTGTGTCTTCGTTATAAGGGTTTTCAAAACTAGCCAATGCTTCTGAACCAGTTGTAGCATCTGTCAGACAAGTTGACATGTTGTCTGAACCTGCTTTGCATGATTCAGGTGTAAGAGAAATACCACCCTGGCGAGCAATACCTGTTGATGTTACCCAACGGGCGACTGATTGTGCATTAGTTTTGGCAACGTCTGCCTTGGTGCTGTCAATGTAACGCTGATAACCAACGATACCTACTGACGCAAGAATACCGATGATGGCCACCACCACGAGAAGTTCGATAAGGGAGAAACCCTTTTGCTTTGATGAAAATGACATATTCATAATCCTCTGGTCTAATTATTGGTGGCTCAAAGCCATCCATTTCAGAATATTTTTCTGCTATTTTTCGCCATAATGCAACCTATTTTTATAATAAATTACTAAATTAGCACTTAATAATTATCAAAAATTAGCAGTGATCGCTCATAAGTGTATTCTTATGTATCTATAGCGGTTATTCGACCAAGTTCTTTTGTTCTAACATTTCAAGATATTTGGTCATCGTGACCATGCCATGCTGAGCCCCAGTTTGCATGATGGTTTCAATTTGAACGATCTTTGATTCCCTGATCAAGTTAGCAACCGCCGGGATATTGACCATCACTTCAAATGCGCCGATACGCCCACCGCCCTTGCGCCGCAACAATTGCTGGGTCAACACAAGCCTGAGCGATTGCGATAACTGGGATCGGGCTTGCGGTTGTTCGGTGGCAGGAAACACATCAACAATACGGTTGATCGTTTCAGGCGCACCGTTGGTGTGGAGCGTGCCAAAAACCAAATGCCCTGTTTCAGCGGCGGTCATGGCCATGGAGACTGTCTCATAATCACGCAATTCCCCCATGAGAATAATATCGGGGTCTTGGCGCAACGCGCCTTTAAGCGCTCGGCCAAAAGATTGCGTGTCACGCCCCACTTCTCGCTGGGTAATGAGTGATTTTTTGGATTGATGAACAAATTCAATCGGGTCTTCAACGGTAATAATGTTTTCATTCCGCTCACGATTGATTTTATCGATCATTGCCGCCAGTGAAGTCGATTTACCTGAACCTGTTGCCCCTGTGACCAAAACCAGCCCATCACGCGCCGTCAATACATTATGAACGGCGGGCGGCAATCCCAACATGTCAATATGCGGTACTTCGGTGACAATCACCCTCAAAACCAGGGCAAAGCCATTCATCTGTCTGTAACCGCTCGCCCTGAAACGCTGGCCATCATATTGAACCGCGAAATCGATATCGCCATATTCAGCAAAGTTTTCAAATTCTTCATCGCCCAATTCACGGCGGAAGAAATCCTGCAAATCATCATCTGAAATGATCAGGTTATCCTTTTTCTTAATTTCGCCATCGCCACGATATGCTAAGGGTTTATTGCTGTGGATGTGAAAATCTGACACTTTCTCGTTACGAACAATATCGAGCAAATATCCGTAAATTGGGTTTTCCATAAGACAACACTAATGCTAAAAACAAATATGGTTTTCATGAAACAAAGTCTCAATCGACCCCATCATGTCTCATTCTGGCCTTGCATTGCAATAGCCTGTTTGATGGCCTTTGTTTTTATTCAACCGTCTTTGTCTTGGGCACAGTCAGATGACACAGCATCCCAGCAGCAGCAAATCAAACTTTTAGAACAGAATTTTACCACTACCCTTGAATTGGCACGGGAAGGCAATCCAGAAGCCATGTATGCGGTGGCGGTCAGGTTGATGGACGAAAAATCCGATATTTATCATCAAGATGCCTTTGGTTGGGCGCTGAACGCGGCGCGGGCGGGGCATCCAAAAGCCGCTGAAATGACCGGCCGTTTATATCGAATCGGCATGGGTGTTGATGTCAATTATGTGAAATCGCGAAAATGGCTGCTCAGGGCCTTAAGCCGTGGGGCAATTGGCGCTCATTTTGAACTGGCCTTGCTTTATGCTGATGAAGACAATCCTTCTTTTGATAAGGATGAAGCAGCGGTTCATATGGCCAATGCCTTGAAGAAAAGTGAACCAAGGGCATGTCTTGTCGCCGCAAAGAGCAAGATTGACAGTGACTTGGGCATCCGCAAAGCCTTAAAAGAACTCACATGCGCGGCCAATGGCGGGATTGTCACCGCCATGATTTATATCGCCGATTACTATATATCCAAACGATCACCCAATGCGACATTCCAAGCCAA
This sequence comes from Alphaproteobacteria bacterium, assembly GCA_011522975.1. Lineage (GTDB taxonomy): Bacteria > Pseudomonadota > Alphaproteobacteria > Puniceispirillales > UBA1172 > JAGWAQ01. The sequence goes on from WTHX01000044.1 coordinate 3,041, forward strand.
GCAATGGTTGCAAAAGGCTGTCGATGCTGGCAGTCAGGATGCGCTTAAGAAACTGGCTGAATTGCCCTAAGAATTGGATCAATAGCCCATCATGATCTTTCATCCCGATGTTTTAACCATTGTTTTGCCGGTCCAATCCACCTTACCGCCAATGGCGGTTCTGGCTTTGGCCTTTGTCTTTGGGGCCTGTTTGGGGTCTTTTGTGCAAGCGGCGGCATTACGGCTTAATCAAGATGAAGATGTGATCAAACAGCCATCACGCTGCCGGGCTTGCGGGGTTGAGTTGAAATGGCATGACAATTTGCCAATCATAGGATGGCTGAAATCCCGCGGACATTGCCGAGAATGCGGCGCCAGCATATCGCCGCGATATCTATGGGTTGAGGTCTTCCTTGGAGTGATGGCCACAATCATGGTGGTCTATTTCCCCCTTTCAATTGCATCCGCCTTGATTATCGGCATTGCATTGATGACGATCTGTGCCCTGACCGACCTTGATGCGATGCTGCTTCATTTACCTGTCATGCTGGTTATGGGGGGCGTGGGGTTTGGCTTATCCTTCTTGCCGTTTTGGCCATTATCGCCAATGGCAGCCATTCTGGGCATGATCGCTCCCTTGATGCTGATCACAGTGATTAATTTGATCTATATGGTGATTCGGGGCGAAACAGGTTTTGGCAGTGGTGATTACTGGCTTTTAGGGGCTGTTGGCCTGTGGATGGGGCCAATATTTTCAACCGCATTATTCTTCTTAGCCGCCATTCTTGGCGCAGTCATTGGCATTGCTCTGATCAGCCTTAAAAAAGGGCATGGGCAAACAGCGCTTCCTTTTGGAATTTTCATAAGTCTTGTGTTTATTTGCTGGCCGATCCTCAATATATTGGTTATTATCTAAAATCTCATGATTCGTCTTTTTGATGAATTTGCACCGTCAATGCACCGCATTTTCAGCGCAGTTTATTCATTTGAAAGGATAAATCTTAGGGTAATCATTTCGATGAAGACCCGAAAGCCAGTTGACGATTAATAAGGGGATCAATGGTGGTGGCAATGCGGCCCAAAAGTGAGTTGCTGAATAATATTGAAACGCTCTGGAATGAAGCGTCTGCGCAATCACAAAACAACACCAATCAGCAGGCTATCTCAACCTATCAGCGGATTAATTTGCTGATGCAGGATGCGCTTTCCGCAGAACAAGCCGCCAATGATCCTGCCAATGATGTTGATCCTATTGATCAAAGTGCTGCTGGCTTTACAGATGATATGATCGAAGATGATATCAATGCCTTAGCCTCATTGGTTGAAGACGCCGCCGCCAAAACCGATGCTGATGATACGGCTCATCAAACTCAGCCCTCTGCATCACCCCCTACTCCATTTGATCAAGTCATGTCGCAAATGGATGATGTATCAAGGCTAAAACCACCCCAAGAGGACAATACCAACATTTCGTCTGTTGAATATGATTTTGGGCAAGCCTTCACCAATCTTGTTCGTCATGTCGTGCGGGATTACATCCATAATGAGGTTGAAGCCGTGATCCGCAACGCCATTAGCTCAG
>WTHX01000090.1 GCA_011522975.1 Alphaproteobacteria bacterium
TGCCAGTTGTGATCCCTATTAAGTTTGGTCTTGTTGGCCCTGATGGCCATACAGTGCCTGTAAAAACTGCTGAAGCAGGGCAGGGCACAGATACCCATACGTTTATCTTGGATCAAGCCAAGGGTGAAGTGACGCTTTATGATGTCCCTGAAGGGGTTGTGCCGTCTTACCTGCAAGGGTTTTCAGCGCCCGTCAAGTTGAGCTCTGATCTGAATGAAGATGAGATGTTGCATCTTTTAGGTGCAGACAAAGACCCGTTTGCCCGTTGGGATGCAGGGCAATCATTAATGATTGCTGCACTGACTGCAGACAACATGGATGAACGGCTTAAGGGTTTGGCAGAAGGGCTGACAAAGATGTTGGCTGATCCTGACCTTGATGGTGCGGAAAAGGCGCAGATCTTGCGCTTGCCTTCACAAGTGATTGTTGAAGCGGCAATGGTGCAGCCTGATCCGTATCAGGTGTGGTGCAAAAGACGCAATATGATGCTGGAATTAGGGCATATGATGGATGCTCCTATTCTAGAGCAGTTGAATGATCTTGCTGAACGTGCAGATCACTTATCCGCTCAGGAACGGGCGCTTTATGGCCGTTTGATAGGTTTAGCTGTGTTGAGCAATCTTGACGGTGCAGAAGCACTGGCTGGACGGATGGCGCGGCATCAGAATATGACTATTTCTGAAGGGTCGATTGCGGCACTCAACCAAATTGATGGTGAAGTGAGGGCAGATGCGCTGGCCGGATTTGCGGAAAGATGGGCAGATAACCCGTTGGTGATGGAGAAATGGTTCGCACAAGAAGCCTCTGCGCCTCTAGTGGGCACACCTGAGCACTGTGATATATTGATGACGCATTCCGCTTTTGATGCGAATAACCCGAATAAACTGCGTTCAGTATTGTCTGTGTTCGCAGCTATGAATACACCGAATTTCCATGCAGAAGATGGCTCAGGCTATCGTTATATCGCAAAACATATCGCTGAAATTGATGGGCGTAACCCGCAGATCGCAGCACGGATGGTGCTGCCGCTGACACGGTTTGGACGGTATCATGACGACCGTAAAGCCATGATGAAAGGCGCGTTGGTGAGGATTAAAAGCACAGCCAATCTTTCAAATGACCTGACTGAAGTCATCCATAAAGCGTTAAATTCTTAATTTTTGAAGTCTTGGTAAGGAATTAGCCCAGCAAGAATGCAGGGGTGTGTTCCGTTGTTTTAAAACTGTCGCCTGTGCAATCTTCGGGCATTGGCAATTCACCTTCAACATTGCCGCGCTTTTTATTGCGCTTTTGGCCAGGTTTTGATGAGGATTGATTGGATTTGGCTTTTTTAGATCTTTGATCTTCGGATGATTGATCTTTCGAAGGTGGAGTATTGTCTTGGCCATTAAGGGTAAAGACATCAACTGATTTACCAATTAATTTTTCAATCGCATCCAGATAGTTCTGGTCATCTTTAGTGGCGATGATGGTAAAAGCACGGCCAGATCGTCCTGCACGCCCTGTCCGGCCAATACGGTGGACATAATCTTCGGCATTCATCGGCACATCAAAATTAAACACATGGGAAAGACCGGCGATATCAATACCGCGGGCAGCCACATCACTGGCCACCAAAAGCGGCACGTCACCATCTTTGAACTTGGCCAGCGCCTCATTGCGGGCAGCTTGGGTCATATCACCATGCAATGCCAATGCGTTAAAACCATGGCGTTCTAGGGACGCGCGCACCGTGCTGATATCACGTTTGCGGTTACAGAAAATCACCGCGTTCGAAACATCTTCCTGACGGATCAAATCGCGCAGAACCTGACGTTTTTCTTTAATTTTGGCTTTGGCGATAAACTGTTCAACCGTCGATGCAGTCGATGCGGGCGGGGCGACTTCGATCACCTTGGGATTGATAACAAATTGATCAGCAATCTTATGGATGGTTTCATCAATCGTTGCAGAATAAAACAAGGTTTGACGAATCTTCGGCAAAAGACTGGTGATCTTTTCAACATCTGGGATAAAGCCCATGTCGAGCATGCGATCGGCTTCATCAATCACCAGAATTTTAACATCAGTCAGCATGACTTTGCCGCGTTCCACATGATCCATGAGACGCCCAGGGGTCGCGATCAGCACATCAACACCTTTGGCCAGTGTCGCGTCTTGATCACCAAAACTGGTGCCGCCGATTAACAAGGCTTTGGTTAGGTTATGATTTTTCGAGAACGCATCAAAACTTTCCGCCACCTGCGCCGCCAATTCACGGGTAGGGGTCAGGATAAGCGAGCGGGGAAGGCGAGCCTTAGCACGACCTGAGCTGAGAATATCAATCATCGGCAAGGTAAATGACGCGGTCTTGCCAGTACCGGTTTGGGCCGAGCCCAAAACATCACGCCCCATCAACACAATAGGAATTGATTTTTCTTGGATGGGGGTTGGTTCCGTATAACCAACAGCCTCAATCGCATCTAATAATGGGTCTGTTAACCCAAGGTCACGAAAAGTCAAATTATCATCCAATGTTTGAAAGCATAGCGTGTTTGATTACAGAAATGCTGGCTTATAGTCAAGGAAAATGCCACATTCGGGATCAATCTAGCGGTAAAGGGAATATCATGCAAACAACACTGGTTTTTATCCCCGGTCTTTTATTGACAGCAGACCTTTATGCCCATCAAACAGATGCGCTTAAAGGCGAATATTCTATCCATCACGCTGAAACAAGAGGCATGGATACAATCACCGCCATGGCCGAACGTGCTTTGGATGAAACGTCAGGCAAAATTCTACCGATTGGGTTGTCCATGGGCGGCATTATCGCCCTTGAAATCGCACGGATTGGCAAAGACAGGCTTTCGGGATTGGTGGTCATGGATAGCACTGCAGGGGCGGATACCGAAGCCCGCAGGGCCGAGCGCATCAAAGAGATCAAAATACTAACCAGTTTGATGCAAAACCCTGAAGCACGCGTCAAATTTAAAGGCATCACCACACAATTATTGCCGCGGTTTATCGCCCCGCAATTCTTAGATGATACGGTTTTGACAAAACGCATCATGGATATGGCGGCCGTCATCGGGCAAGATAATTTCATTTTACAGCAAACAGCACTGCTCAATCGGCATGAGCAACTTGATATGCTCAAAAACTTTGATTTACCCAGTATGTTTTTGGTGGGGGCATTGGATACATTAACGCCGCCACCGCTGGCCCAAACAATGGCAGAAACTGCCCCAAACAGCCGCTATGTTGAAATCCCTGATGTCGGGCATCTGCCGCCCATGGAAGACCCAGAGGCGGTTACCAAAGCGCTCAAAGATTTTCTTGATGAAATAACGGTTTAAAGTTTTTAGGCTTTAAATATCCAATTCTGCCATGACTTCAGCGGCGTGATCACGGATATAAGCAAAGCGCAATTCAGGTTTACGCCCCATCAATGTATTAACCAGCCCATCAACTTGGCGGCGGTCATCCGCCCCTTCCATGTCACGCTTGGGCAGATGCACTTGCAGCAAACGGCGGCTGTCTTTCGACATGGTTGTTTCTTTCAATTGCGCGGGCGGCATTTCACCCAAACCTTTAAAGCGGCTGATCTCAATCTTACCACGGCCTGTCAATTCAGTTTCAATCAGCCTGTCTTTATGGTCTTCATCAAGGGCATAGGCGACCGTACCGCCTTGCGCCAAGCGATAAAGCGGAGGTTGGGCGATATAAAGACGGCCAGATTCAATCAATCCGGGCATTTGCTGATAGAAATAAGTCATCAACAAGGCTGCGATATGCGCGCCATCAACATCAGCATCGGTCATGATCACAATACGGCCATAACGCAGGTCATCAATATTGAAATTCTTGCCCGGGCGAACCCCCAAAGCCAAGGACAGGTCTGATAATTCCTGATTGGCCGCCAATTTATCATCAGATGCTGAGGCAACATTCAAAATCTTACCCCGAAGCGGCAGAACCGCTTGGGTTTTACGATCACGGGCTTGCTTGGCTGAACCGCCGGCGCTATCCCCTTCGACCAAAAACAATTCGGTCTCATCGCCATCTGAGGACGAACAATCGGCTAATTTCCCGGGCAGGCGTAACTTGCGGGTTGCTGTTTTGCGCGCCACATCTTTATCGCGTTTACGGCGTTTGCGATCTTCCATCCGTTCAATCGCCGCATCCAGCAAAAATCCCGCCCGTTCTTTATCGGCGGAAAGCCATGTTTCAAATCGGTCTCTCAGGCCTGTTTCCACCAATTTGGTGGCGTCTTGGCTAACCAGCCTGTCTTTGGTCTGGCCTTGGAAATGCGGTTCTTTCACAAAGACGCTCAACACTGCCCCTGTGCCTGCCATGACATCATCCATGGTCAGGTCAGCGGCTTTTTTATTGCCCGCAATTTCACCATAACTGCGCATGCCGCGAACCAATGATTGCCGCAAGCCTGTTTCATGGGTGCCGCCATCAGGCGTCGGCACTGTGTTGCAATAGGATTGCACAAACCCATCTTCACCCGGGCCAAACCAAGTGATGGCAAATTCAACCTTTTCGCCGTTAATTTCAACAAGATCCGCAAAAGGAGAGGAGACGATAAGCGCTTTGTCTTTGGTGGTATCGGTCAGAAAATCAGCCAAACCACCAGGGTATTTGATCACTGCTTCTTGGGGGACATCGCCGCCGTCTTTAAGCCATTTTTCATGGCAAGACCAGCGGATTTCCACACCCGCAAACAGATACGACTTAGAGCGCATCATTTTATATAAAACTTGTGGTCGAAACGCCCAATTCGCGCCAAAAATCTCACCATCAGGGCGGAAGGTCACATCAGTGCCACGGCGGTTCGGGGCAGCGCCAATTTCTTCGAGCGATCCTGTGGGCAAACCGCGTGAAAAACTTTGTTTGTAAAGCGTTTTATTGCGCGCCACCACAACCGTCATTTCTTCGGATAAGGCATTCACTACCGACGCCCCAACCCCATGCAAACCGCCAGAGGTGGAATAGGCTTTGCCTTCAAATTTACCGCCGGCGTGTAATGTTGTCATGATGACTTCTAAGGCTGACTTATTAGGGAATTTCGGATGCGGGTCTGTTGGGATGCCGCGACCATTATCCCCCACGGTCAGGCTGCCATCTTCGTTCAGCGTTACAGTGATGCGATTGGCAAAACCAGCAACGGTTTCATCCATAGAGTTATCGATGATTTCAGCCGCCATGTGATGCAAAGCGCGATCATCCGTGCCGCCGATATACATCCCTGGGCGACGGCGAACAGGCTCAAGCCCTTCAAGAACTTCAATTTCCGCCGCGTTGTAATCAGTGCTGGCAGCCGCATTAAATAGATCAGACATCACAACCTCAGATATGACTTAACCACATTATCTAGCAGATATAATGATGGTTTTCCACATGATCTTGCGGTTTTTATTGAATTTAGCCGATTTGAGTTTCAGGCCAAAGAAAAGGCGGCACAAGGCCGCCCTTTCATTAAATCTTGATCCAGTGATTAGCTGGAGTAGTACATCGCGAATTCAACCGGATGCGGGGTGTGTTCGAAATTCACCACTTCTTCCATTTTCAGGTCAATGTAGGCATCGATCTGATCATTGGTGAAGACGTCACCCTGTGTCAGGTATTCACGGTCAGCATCAAGGGCTTCCAAGGCTTCACGCAGTGAACCACATACGGTTGGGATTTCCTTCAACTCTTCCGCTGGCAGATCATAAAGATCCTTATCCATCGCTTCACCTGGGTGAATCTTGTTGCGGATACCGTCAAGGCCAGCCATCAGCATTGCTGAGAAAGCCAAGTATGGGTTGGCTGTCGCATCAGGGAAACGAACTTCAACACGCTTGCCTTTCGGGCTGTTGACGAAAGGAATCCGGCATGATGCTGAACGGTTGCGTGAAGAATACGCCAACAGAACAGGGGCTTCGTAACCCGGGATCAAACGCTTGTAAGAGTTTGTTGATGGGTTTGTGAAAGCGTTCAATGACTTGGCGTGCTTAATGATGCCGCCAATGTAATGCAGGGCCATTTCTGAAAGGTCTGCGTAACCATTGCCCGCGAACAAAGGCTTGCCATCCATCCACAAAGACTGGTGCACGTGCATGCCTGAACCGTTATCGCCTGAAATTGGCTTTGGCATAAAGGTTGCTGATACGCCATAAGCATGGGCAACGTTATGAACGGCATATTTATACAGCTGCATGTTATCAGCGGTTTCGATCAATGTGCCGAACATGACACCCAATTCATGCTGTGATGGCGCCACTTCATGGTGATGCTTTTCAACAGGAACGCCCATTTCTTCCATGACGGACAGCATTTCAGAACGAATGTCCTGACCGCTATCGACTGGTGGTACTGGGAAGTAACCGCCTTTGACACCAGGACGGTGGCCAAGGTTGCCTTCTTCATAGACACGGGCTGAGTTGTATGGACCTTCGACGCTGTCCACTTCATACATGCCGCGGTTCATTGAAACGTCAATCTTAACATCTTCAAAAATGAAGAATTCCGCTTCTGGACCAAAGAAGGCTGTGTCAGCAACGCCTGCTGATGCCATATGCGCCAATGCCGCCTTAGCGGTTGAGCGTGGATCACGGCTGTATGGCTCACCTGTTGATGGTTCAAGAACGTCACAGAACAGCGCCAAAGTTGGCTGAGCAAAGAACGGATCAACATAGCAACGTGACAGATCAGGCATCAGCGTCATGTCAGATTCGTTAATGGCTTTCCAGCCTGCGATTGATGAGCCATCAAACATGAAGCCTTCTTCGAGTGAGTCTTCATCAATGGTTGATACGTGCTGGGTGACGTGCTGCATCTTGCCGCGCGGATCAGTGAATCGCAGATCAACATAAGTAATCTCATTATCTGCAATCATTTTTAAGATTGTTTTTGCATCAGACATTGGTCTCTCCATTCATGCAATTGTTAGTAGTCAATTCGTGTTGTTCAACATTAAATCGCGTCAGAACCGCGTTCGCCTGTGCGGATACGGATAACATCTTCGATTGGTGAGATGAAAATCTTGCCATCACCAATGCGGCCGGTAGCGGCTGCGTTTTTAATGGCTTCGACTGATTTTTCAACCAGATCATCTTCAATGATCACTTCGATTTTCACCTTGGGCAGAAAATCAACAACATATTCGGCACCACGATAAAGCTCTGTATGGCCTTTCTGACGGCCAAAACCTTTGGCTTCAGTGATGGTGATGCCTTGAATCCCAACTTCATGTAGGGCTTCTTTTACTTCATCAAGTTTAAACGGCTTGATGATGGCTTCTAATTTTTTCATGGGTATATCTCCATAAAAGTTCATAATTTGATATGCAACTTTCATGCCAATGTTAAATGGTTTGAAATCCGAAGGGATCAAGACCCCACAAAAGGTGAAACGCCCAAAAAAAATGCACAGTGCCTAAATTTTAGGCAGGTGCGCTATAAAAAGGGAGGGTATCGACGTTTTGTTTGGCGTTAATCACGGGTTTCTAACCAAGATTGTATTCTTGAAAGGGCATCCGTAATCGCTTCATCAGAATTGGCGCAAGAGAACCTTAAATATCCTTCGCCTTCCTCGCCAAAACTTGTGCCGCTAATTAAGGCCACGCCAGCGTCTTCAAGCAAAGCCGTCTGCAAATCATGGGAGGTCATGCCCGTGCCTGTGATATTTGGAAAGGCATAGAAAGCGCCGGCTGATTGACGGCTTGAAAACCCGGGCAGGGCATTGAGCCCTTGATGCAACAATGCTGCCCGCCGCTGAAAGGCTTGTTTCATCTCATCCACGCAATCCTGGGGGCCCGTAATAGCCGCAAAAGCAGCCTCTTGGGCGGCGGCATTGACGCAAGAATGGATATTAACCGCCAGTCGGTCCGCCGCATCCACCATATGTTCCGGCCAGACGGCATACCCCAACCGCCAGCCTGTCATGGCATAGGTTTTGGACCAGCCATTAAGAATGATCAGGCGATCGTGAATTTCAGGAAACTCAAGCAGGCTGGTCATGTCATGACCATCAAACGTCAGGCGATCATAAATTTCATCGGACATGATCGTGACATGGGGATGTGCCATCAGGCCATCCACCAATTTTTTAAACTCAGCCCTAGGAGTAACCCCGCCGGTGGGGTTGGCCGGCGAATTGACAATCACCAAGCGGGTTTTATCGGTGATGCGGCTTAAAACATCATCGGCAGAAAAGGCGAAGTCATTTTCTTCCCGCAACGGATAAGGGCAGGGGGTTGCCCCGCTGAACCGTACCGCGGATTGATATATGGGAAAGCCCGGGTCTGGATAAATAATCTCACCCCCAGGTTCACCGGTCAGCATGGCGGCAAAAAAGATCACCACTTTGCCGCCGGGCAGAATCTGAATACGGGATGGCGCAAGATCAGCCCCAGTTTGCTTGAACAAAGAGGCGGCGACAGCTTCTTTTAATTTCAACACCCCACCAGAAGGCGTGTAACCATGGTGACCATCCCTGAGGGCTTTGATTCCAGCCTCAACAATATGATCAGGGGTAGGGAAGTCAGGCTGACCAATGCCCAAATTGATAATATCCCGCCCTTGGGCGGTCAGTTCAGCCGCCCGTGCCAATACGGTAAACGCGGTTTCCGTGCCTAATTGCGATGCACGATGGGCGAGTAAGGACATTTTGATCTCCTGAGGGGCAAAAATCGATAATAGGGCATGATTATGCGCCAGAATACGGCGCTGTCTAGATTAGTTGGTGTGTTTTTTTAAATATCTCTGTCATCTCTCTTGACGACAAAAAGGCAATTGTATAGGACACATTGATCACGTGGCGGGTGTAGCTCAGTTGGTTAGAGCGCCAGATTGTGGCTTTGGAGGTCGCCGGTTCAAATCCGGTCACTCGCCCCACTATTTACTGACAGGACAATATCATGGACGTCACACAAACATTATCTGAAGGTTTGCAGCGCGAATTCAGCATCACCTTGACCGCAGCGCAAATCGAAACCCGCGTTGATGAACGCATCGCTTCACTGGCGACAGAAGTCAAAATGCCTGGCTTCCGCCCGGGTAAAGTGCCGGCTAGCGTCGTTAAAACACGCTATGGCAAGCAGGTTCTGGGCGAAGTTTTGCAGGCCGCATTGGATGACGCCACCCGCAAGATTATCGACGATAATGATTTGCGTGTTGCCACCAACCCTGCATTGGATGTCACCGAATATGAAGAAGGCGGCGATCTGAAGGCGACTTTGAAAATGGAAGTTATGCCTGAACTTGACCCGATTGATTTGTCAAAACTGACGATTGATCGTCCTTCTGTTGAAGTGACCGACAAAGAAGTTGATGATGCCGTTGAGACCATCGCCAATGAAAACCGCCCAACCAAGCCTGTTGAAAAGAAACGTGCTGTTCAGTCTGGCGATACCGTTGTGATTGACTTTGTTGGCCGTGTTGATGGCGAAGCCTTTGAAGGCGGCGCCGCAGAAGGCCACCGCCTTGGCATTGGCTCAAACACATTTATCCCTGGTTTTGAAGATGGCCTGATCGGCGCTATGCCGGGCAAAACTGTTGATGTTCCGGTTAAGTTTCCTGATGAATACCCGGCTGAACATTTGGCAGGCAAAGACAGTGTTTTTGAAGTCACGATTCATGAATTGCATGAACCTGACGAGATCAAAATTGATGATGACTTCGCCGCTACACTAGGCATGGACAATCTTGATGCGCTGAAAGCCGCTGTTCGTGAACAAATCGGCCGCCAGCACAACACAGCCATCCGCACACGGGTTAAAACATCTGTTCTGGATTCTCTGGATGAGGTTTTGGGTGAATTTGACGTCCCGCCTTCATTGGTGGCGCAAGAATATTCATCCATTTGCCATGCGATGAACCCCCATGAGCATCATGAAGGCGATCATGACCATTCTTGTGATGATGGCATGTCTGATGAAGATAAAGCCGAAGCGGATATGCTGGCCAACCGCCGCGTTCGTTTGGGCATGGCGCTGACTGAAATTGGCCGCGTTAACAATCTTCAGGTCACTGACGAAGAAAAGAATCGCGCTATCTTCGCTGAAGCCCAGCGTCACCCTGGCCAAGAACAGCAGGTTTTGGAATATTTCCAACAGAACCCGCAAGCGGCTCAAAATCTTGCTGGCCCAGTTTTTGAAGATAAAGTTATCGACTACATTCTTGAAATGGCGACTGTGAATGACAATGTCATGTCAGTAGAAGACCTTTACAAGGTTGATGAAGACGCAGCCAAGCCTGCAGCCAAGAAAGCAAAGAAAGCCGCCAAGAAATCAGCGGCTAAAGCATCTGCTAAAAAGGCTGCACCTAAGAAAAAAGCCGCGGCTAAAGCATCAGCCAAAAAATCGGTCAAGAAAAAAGACTAGCATTAGCCCGCTTTGGGCAGATAGGAAAACTGATGACAACGCCGTTTGTTGATAATGCCCAAAATACTTATGGTTCTGCTCTGGTGCCGATGGTGGTGGAGCAAACCAGCCGTGGTGAACGTGCTTTTGATATTTATTCCCGCCTGTTAAAAGAGCGGATTATCTTTATTAATGGCCCGATTGATGATGCGGTATCTTCAGTGATTTGCGCGCAGTTGCTGTTCTTAGAATCCGAAAACCCGAAACTTGATATTTCTATGTATATCAACTCACCAGGCGGCATCGTGACCTCTGGTTTGGCGATTTACGATACAATGGAATACATCCGTCCTGAAGTTTCTACCGTCTGCATGGGCCAAGCGGCATCCATGGGGTCGTTGTTGCTGATGGCTGGTGCTGCTGGCAAGCGGTATAGCCTGCCCAATTCTCGCATTATGACGCATCAACCTTCTGGCGGTTTTTCTGGTCAGGCCACTGATATTGAAATTCACGCGCGTGAAATCTTGAGCCTGCGTGAACGTCTGAATGGTATTTATGTCAAACATACTGGCCGTAAATTAAGCGATATCGAAAAGATTATGGAACGCGATACATTCATGTCCCCTGAAGAAGCCCTTAAGCATGGGCTGATCGATGAAGTGGTTGAAAAGCGTCCTGTTCCGAAAGATGAAAAGTAATCATTTGATCAGTCTTTTCGTATAATCACATCAATGTGAAGTACAATTTCGATTTTTTTTATTTGCTGATCAACGCAAACCCTGTTTAGATAGCGGGGTAGGAGTAGCGTTATGTCTAATACTGGTGATAATTCAGAAGCCAAAAACACACTGTTTTGTTCGTTCTGTGGTAAAAGCCAACATGAAGTCAAAAAGTTAATTGCAGGTCCCACCGTGTTCATCTGTGATGAATGTGTTGAGCTTTGCATGGATATTATCAAAGAAGAACATAAAGCAACCCTGACGAAATCTGCTGATGGGGTGCCCACACCGCGTGAGATTTGTGACTTTCTTGATGAATATGTGATCGGCCAAGCCCGCGCCAAAAAGGTGCTGTCTGTTGCTGTACATAACCATTACAAGCGTCTTGCCCATGGCGGCAAGCCAGGTGATGTTGAAATTTCAAAGTCAAATATCATGCTGCTGGGGCCAACCGGTTGCGGTAAAACGCTTCTGGCTCAGACCTTGGCGCGCATCCTTGATGTGCCGTTTACAATGGCTGACGCCACCACATTAACCGAAGCGGGTTATGTTGGTGAAGACGTTGAAAACATTATCTTAAAACTGCTTCAGGCGGCTGATTACAACGTTGAACGCGCGCAGCGCGGGATCGTTTACATTGACGAAGTTGATAAAATTTCGCGTAAATCTGACAACCCATCCATCACCCGTGATGTTTCTGGTGAAGGTGTTCAGCAGGCGCTGTTGAAAATCATGGAAGGAACAGTTGCTTCTGTGCCGCCTCAAGGGGGGCGTAAGCATCCTCAGCAGGAATTTTTGCAGGTGGATACCACCAATATTCTGTTTATTTGTGGTGGGGCTTTTGCCGGTCTGGATAAGTTAATCGCTGGCCGCAACAAAGGCTCTGGCATTGGTTTTGGTGCTGATGTTCAGGCCGAAGATGATAAATCAACAGGTGAACGTCTGGCTGAGGTCGAACCAGAAGATCTGTTGAAATTCGGTCTAATCCCTGAATTTGTGGGTCGTCTGCCTGTTTTGGCCACGCTTGAAGACCTTGATGAAGACGCATTGGTGCGGATTCTTACAGAACCTCGCAATGCTTTGACCAAGCAATATCAATCCTTGTTCAGCATGGATGATGTGAACCTTGATTTCCGCCCTGATGCGCTGAAGGCCATCGCCAAGAAAGCCATTGAACGGAAGACAGGGGCGCGCGGCCTGCGGGCAATTATCGAATCTATGCTGATCGAAACCATGTTTGAAATTCCGACATCTAATGATGTTGAAGAAGTTGTGATCAATGCTGATGTGATCGACAAAAACGCACCACCGATCATTGTTCACGCCAAAGGCAAGAAGAACGAAGCAGACGCCCCTGCATAATCTTCTGGCATTGCGTGTATTCATACACAATTTGCATAGAACATTTGTAAGGATATCAAAGATTGATCAAGTTTTACGAAAGTCTCTGATCAGCCCTTGATTTCACGGCGTTGCTTCCCAAATAAAGATAATAACAATCGCGCCATTTGGAGTTTGTTCGTTGGAAAATCCTGAAATGACATCAATTCGATACCCAGTCCTGCCATTGCGGGATATTGTTGTGTTTCCGCATATGATTGTGCCTCTTTTTGTTGGCCGCGAAAAATCCGTTCGCGCCCTTGAAGAAGTTATGAATGACGATAAGCAAATTCTGTTGGTCTCGCAAAAAGAAGCCGGTCAAGAAAATCCATCAGCGGAAGACCTTTACACAGTCGGCACGGTTGGTACGGTCCTGCAATTGCTGAAATTGCCAGATGGGGCGATTAAAGTTCTTGTCGAAGGCAACAGCCGCGCCAATATCACTAAATTTGAAGAAATTGACGGTTTCCTGCAGGCTGATATCACCATGCCTGACGAAGATATGGGAGATACGCCGGTTGAAACCACGGCTTTGAGCCGGACAGTTTTGCAACAATTTGAAGATTACATCAAATTGAACAAGAAAATTCCATCTGAAGTCATGGTGTCCCTGTCTCAGGTTGAAGATGAAAGCAAAGTTGCTGATACGATCGCGTCTCACCTGAACGTCAATATTGCTGAAAAGCAAGAATTGCTGGAATTAACATCTGTTCCTGAACGTTTGGAAAAGATCTTCTCTTTCATGAATAATGAAATCGGCGTCATGAAGGTTGAAAAGCGTATCCGCAATCGCGTCAAGCGCCAGATGGAAAAATCACAACGTGAATATTATTTGAATGAGCAAATCAAAGCCATCCAGAAAGAATTGGGTGAGGGCGATGATGGCCGCAATGAAATTCAAGAAATTGAAGAAAAACTGAACAATACAAAACTCAGCAAAGAAGCCCTTGAAAAGGTCACGGCTGAGTTGAAAAAACTCAAGAACATGAGTCCGATGAGCGCTGAAGCCACGGTTGTCCGCAATTATATCGACACCATGCTGGCCCTGCCTTGGTCGAAGAAGTCTCGCATTAAGAAAGACATTAATGTCGCTCGTGAAATCCTAGACGCAGATCACTATGGGCTAGAAAAAGTCAAAGACCGGATTATTGAATATCTGGCGGTCCAGAAGCGCATGAAAAAGCCCAAAGGCCCGATTTTATGTCTTGTTGGCCCTCCAGGTGTGGGCAAAACTTCGCTTGGTCAGTCCATCGCCAAAGCAACAGGCCGGCAATTTAGCCGTATGGCTTTGGGTGGCGTTCGCGATGAAAGCGAAATTAGAGGCCACCGCCGCACGTATATTGGCTCAATGCCAGGCAAGATTATCCAGAACCTCAAGAAAGTTGGGACAAGCAACCCCCTGATCCTCTTGGATGAGATTGATAAATTGGGTGCTGATTGGCGAGGTGACCCATCTTCGGCTTTGCTTGAAGTGCTTGATCCAGAACAGAACTCCACCTTCCAAGATCATTACATTGAAGTCGATTATGACCTGTCGGATGTGATGTTCATCACCACGGCCAATACTATGAATATGCCGCAGCCGTTGTTGGACCGGATGGAAATTATCCGCCTGTCTGGCTATACCGAGGATGAAAAGGTTGAAATAGCCCGCCGTCATTTGATCAAGAAACAAATCAAAGATCACGGCCTTAAAGATGGTGAATTTGAATTAACCGATGAAGCCTTGAGAAAAACCATCCAGAATTACACAAGAGAAGCCGGTGTGCGTAACATTGAACGCGAATTGGCACGTCTTGCCCGTAAAGCCGTGACGGAAATCGTTAGCGGAAAGGCTGATACGGTTAAAGTCACGGTTGATAATCTTGAAGACTATTTGGGTGTACCTAAATTCCGCCGCAGTGAAATTGATGATAAAGACCAGATCGGTGTCACAACAGGTCTGGCTTGGACAGAAGTTGGCGGTGAATTATTAAACATCGAAGCCGTGACTGTTCCGGGTAAAGGGCGGGTGACGTCAACAGGTAAACTCGGATCTGTGATGAAAGAATCAATCCAAGCGGCTGAGTATTTTATCAAGAATCGGGCGCGGATGATTGGTATTAAGTCTGAAGATTTGGCCAAAAATGATATCCATGTGCACGTGCCTGAAGGCGCAACTCCAAAAGATGGACCATCAGCAGGTGTTGCAATGGTAACGTCATTGGTTTCTGCATTAACTGGGAATCCTGTGCGTGCGGATGTCGCCATGACCGGTGAAGTCACCTTGCGGGGCAGGGTGCTCGCCATTGGTGGTTTGAAAGAAAAATTGCTGGCGGCTGTTCGCGGTGGCATTAAAACAGCATTGATTCCATTAGAAAATCAGAAAGATTTGGCTGAAATTCCAGATAATATCAAAGATGCTTTGACGATTATTCCGGTTTCAATGGTCGATGAAGTCTTGCTCCATGCTTTGGTTGATAAGACGCAACCGCTTGCGGATGATGATGTTAATGATGATGCTGTGGTCAGTGCTGAAGATGACGATGAATCGAGCAATCGCATCACTCATTAACCTTTAAATTTCTGCGGTTTTTCTTGAGTTTTTGGCGACTAATTGTTTGACCATTTGGATTTTTTAATTGTAAAATGAATACAGCAAATATGCTTTAACACAAACCACTATGGGGGTTCCCGTGAACAAAAACGAACTCATTGCTTCTGTCGCTGACAACGCTGGCCTTTCTAAAGCAGATGCCTCACGCGCTGTCGATGCTGTCATTTCTTCAATCGAAGGTGCACTTAAGTCTGGTGACGATGTACGTATTGTCGGTTTTGGTACTTTTTCTGTAAGCAGCCGTGCTGCAACAACTGGTCGTAACCCGCGCACTGGTGAAGCCATTTCTATTCCAGCTTCAAAGCAGCCTAAGTTTAAAGCTGGCGCACCACTGAAAGCTGCTGTTAACAGCTAAATCAAAAAAAATATTTTTAAAAATGGCCAGTTAATTGTTGCTGGCCATTCTTTTTTGGCTTATACGATAAGCACCTTGGGGGCGGTTAGCTCAGCTGGGAGAGCGACTGGTTTACACCCAGTAGGTCGGGGGTTCGAACCCCTCACCGCCCACCATTCACCAAGTGTTATATTTGTTAAAGTTTTTAACAATATTTTGCTTGGTTTCCGTTAAGTCCATCTTGACAAGGTTTGTTGAAAGCCTTAATCAAGATGAACCTTTGAACAGTAATGTTCTTGCGGGGGTGTAGCTCAGTTGGTTAGAGCGCCGGCCTGTCACGCCGGAGGTCGCGAGTTCAAGTCTCGTCACTCTCGCCATTTTTT
>WTHX01000046.1 GCA_011522975.1 Alphaproteobacteria bacterium
TTATTATTCTAATTATCGATATTTAAGCCCTACAGTCTAGCACCAACTGGATACTGTCAAGACCGATCAAAACCTGTTAAAAGAATAAGGCTTTGAACAAATTTTTCTGTTTCTTTTTTGGGTTGCCATCAATGAATTTTAACAAAACCTTCCCTAGGGTTTCAGCCTCATCCCAGCGTTTAAATAAGCATGTGATGCAGGGGTTCAGTTTGGTTGAACTGCTGGTGGCCATCAGCCTGTTGAGCATTGTATTGATCGGCGGCTTTGCCATTTTTAATCTGTTGCAAGAAAATTACCTGCGCGAAGCCGGCACCAGCAATCACGTCAAAACAGCCCGATCCAATGCCGATACCTTGTTTATCAATTTTCATGATAACACAGGCTTTCATGGCGATAACATCAGCGTCTGGCCAGCCGATGACCCCGCCACCGCCGATAATGAAACCGATTTCACCCTGACCAATCTTTGGGGCAATGCCAATTGGCTTGATGATAATGGCAGTTTTCAATGCCGCCTGACCGCCATTGACAGCCTAACCCCTAGTTTTTCAATTGACCGCGATTGTTACACCGACCAAGGCATCACCACGGCTGATTTGGAATCTGCGCTGACCGCCACCCCAATGCCTGGGGTGATTTTAATCGGCGGCAGCCATGGCTGTATCGTCACCGCCATCAGTGATGCAGACACCGCGGTCTTCACTGTTGCCGATGGCAATTGCTTGAGTGATGCCAGTGATACTGCTTTGCCTACCGATACGGCAGGGGCTGGGGTGATTTTTCCGCGCTTTATTGCCCAAGGCGTGCGCCAAGCCTCCATCATCAGAGGCCTTTATTTTGACCATTTCGGCAGCAACCGTGAAGGGGCAGGTATTTATTTTGGTATCGAAGATGCTTTTCGCGGCGACGATGCGGTGGTGTATACCGTCACAGGCACCAGCAGCGATAACTTCACCTCATCATGGGTGAATATTCATGATTTCAATAACCGCAACACGCTTGATCTGATCAATATCCGCGGTGTTGATACCTTCCATTTGATTGTTGAAAGCCTTGATGCCGCCACCACAGGAGCGTCCCTGTCATTGAGCAATACAGGCAGTGATAATTTCACCCGCCGGGCATTTGCCAATCGCAGCGATGATAATATTTCAGCCGTCTTGCAGGCCCTTCATATCAATGCGCCATCAGCCACCAATCAGGTAGACCTTCGCTTTACCCTTGGCGGTGGGGATATGGTATGGTCACGGGATTTGCGGCTTCAAATCGATTAAACCTGATCAAGCATTTTGCGCTTAACTGGTGTTTGATGAAAGCGACAGCATCAAGATTTGTTGGCCAGAAATGGCAAACTCCCCACGCATCACCGCCCCTTGAGAAAGCCGCCCGCCAGTGATGACGCAACCCAACACAATGAAATGATCATAAGGCACATCACCATAACTGGTGCGGGTGACGCCAGCGATGACTTTGCTGTCATTGGCGGCGCTGGCAGGGTCATCAATCTGCATCCACGAAATCCGCGCATCGGCACTGTTCCATGTTTCATCCAAATCAAGATAGCCGGAACAATTGCCAATATCATCAAGCGCTGAGGTGGAGGTAAGATCAGCAGAATTCCCCTTTGTCCAACCTTGCGGCAAGCCTTGATGCATCATTAGTTCGGTATGCGCCATCATAAAGATTTGTTTGGCATACTCCGCCGCCACCGCTTGGGACTGACCCCTTTGAACAGAAGTGATGGATTCCCGATTGAAATTGATCATCATGGGGATCATAGCGGTGATGATCACCGATAAAAACAAAACCGCAACCAAAGCAAAGCCTGGCTGTTTGCTGGTCATTAATGCTTGCGCATACTCTCTTTTGATCGCGGTTTCATGCTTTGGGGTGAGCATGGTTAATCTCATTTCTTTTCATAAGAATTGCATGATATTATAAAGGCTGAATATTAATCAATCCAACAGAATTATTTCTACTCATGCCTCGTCTTCGCTCATCACTGCCAGGTTTTACCCTCATCGAATTGATGATTTATCTGACCTTGTTAGGGCTGATTGGTATTGGCGTTTTCAGTGCTTATAACTTTTTTGTTCAAAGCAGCATTCAATCGCGCACCATTGCCGAATTGCAAGATGAATCCCGCAGCGCCTTAGACCCCATCCGCAACGCCATCACCAAAGCGGATAGCGTATCATTGCTGACGGTCTCGGATCAAAATTGCGCGGTGGTGAGCAACCTGAACTCAATCAATCGCATGGGGCTTGAGTTTTCTTCATCCCAACAATTGAGTACAGCCGATTACCATGGGCCTGATGACAACACATCACGAAGCATCGCGTTTTGGATGGTGCAATCCGACCAATCGGCAGATGCCAATATCATCGGTTTTGGTGATGCCAGTGATGATGAAAAATTCCTGATCTATAGCGACAGCACCTCAGGCGCGATCCATATTGATATCGAAGGCAAAGAATTGCGCGGCACCACAGATGTGGTGGATGGCAATTGGCATCACATTATGGTCACTTATGATAATCTGCTGACCGATAATTTTTCAGCGCTTTCCACCACTCTTTATATCGACGGCAAAAAAGATACTGTCACCGCCAGCAATAGCGACACCGCCCCTGTTAATACCGATAATGCCAGCGTTGATATGACAATTGGCGGCTATGACAGCGACAGCAGTTTCCAAGGCCAATTGGCATCGGTGAAAATCTGGCATCGAGCCTTGGATGCGGCAGAGGTTTGGCCAGAAGTGCTTTCAGTGGCAGCGGCGGATCGCAATGATTTGATGCTGGAATTAAAACTGGATGGCGGCAATACCGACACATCGCCTTCAGCCTATAGCGTCACAGGTTTCAGTGACCCGACTTATACGTCTTTGGTCAATCAATATGCCAGCAAGACGACCTATGCTTTCGCCGCAAGCCCCGATAGCCCTGATCTTTTCAGGCTTTGGAAATTGAGTTATATCGACACATCTTCAGACCAATCTGAAAATCGCTGTACGACGGTCAGCACAACCAACGGTTGGGTTGAAACCAGCACCCAAGATTGGCGCAAAACAGACAGCAATTTCTTCAGCCAGAATGATGGCCTGACGACCGTTCATGCAGAAGCAGCACGCAATATCGGTGAGACCACCATCTCTGTTGGCGATAATAATCTGATCCTGACAGGGCAATCGGTTGATAGCAATGAGTTGTGTAAAATCGCGCCATCTATTGCAGGGTTTAACACCGGCAATAATAATGTCGCTGAAGCCGTGATCCGAATTGATGATGATTTCTTTGAAGCCGATGTCGATGATCTAAAATTCTTTGATGCGGTTAAATCAGGGCCCACCACCGCCTCGATCAATGGCGATAACACCACCTATTACACCTATAAAAACATCAAAGATAATGGCGTGGATATCTGGTCTAATATCACCGCTGAATATGTTCCTGATACAGGGGTGATGCGGGTCTGCACCTCCACTGGGGATAATTGCACCTCACCTAATTTATCCACCACCCATGGGTTGGCCGATTGGGAAAAAGTCTTCCGCAATATCACCTATGCGGCGACCACCCAGACCTATCAACCTGAAAAGAATTTCCTCTTTACCTTGGGTGGCAATATCCCCTGCCGGATCAATAATTATATCGCCTGCCGAAATGTGAATAACGATGACTTTGATGACAACATCAGCAGTTGTTATCATTATTATGATTTTGTTTATTACGATGATTTGGGCAGTGATTATTCATGCCATTCTATCGATACCCATGATACGGCGGGCTATGCGCAATGTTTGGCCGATTGGGAAGATGCCCGCGATCATGCTGAGACAAGCGCCCTAGAAATGTTTGGCCTGCAAGGGTATTTGGCGACCATCACCACCAGCGCGGAACACACGTGCACCGATGGAAAAATTGCAGGGGCTTGGGGCTGGATTGGCGCATCTGACCGTGCTTGCGAACGTGATAACAGTTGCGGCGATGCCACCAATAACACCGAAGACACCGCAGGCCCTTATGGCAAATACAATTCCAAAGACACAGGCGGTGAAGGCTATTGGTATTGGGTGACCGGGCCAGAAGGCGAATGGACATCCGCTGATACAGGGTATCAAGACCATGATGGCGGTGCGGGTGAAGGGCTTTATTTTGGCACTGGGCTTGGGGATAATTTTTCGGCCTATGACCCCCCTGATCTGACGGATCACACGATCCCCGCCAGTTTCACCAACTGGGCGAATAATCAGCCTAATGATTGGATTAAAACAGGCGGCCTGCCGACACAGGATTATCTGCAAACCTATATCGATGGGCTTTGGAATGACGACACGAGTTATGATATTTCAGACGGGTTTTTGGTGGAATATGGCGGGGTTTCTTCCGACCCAAGACGTGTTCTGACCAAACGAACAGGCATTGATACTTTTGCGTTTCTAAAAAACTGTGATTAACCCGCCGCTTGTGTTCTGATCAAAAACCTATATGATTCGGGTATTGTTTTACGGTTGAGTGTTGATCATGACCAAAAAAACCTCTGGACAGCAATCTTCACGCTTGGATAAAAACC
>WTHX01000127.1:0-10265 GCA_011522975.1 Alphaproteobacteria bacterium
GGCATATACAGAATTTGAATTTTCAAGTATCCGCTTTGCCGACCACAAAGCCGCGCCTACAAGTGGGATAGTTCGTTCACTGGCATTAGTTTTTAATTGTCTCCAAGGGTGAGGCCTGATGATGATATGTGGGATTGAATCATTTACCTGAAGATCATCGACATGAGCACCGCATGCTTCTGCTAAACGCATACCAGTATCGCTTATAAGAGCAATTAACCAACGCATGTCATCATCAGTGGAAAAGCACTGATCCTGAATGCGCTTAATTTCCGTGTTGCTTAGTGGCGGTCTGGATGTACCTACCTTAGCATTGAGAAACAACACTCCTGAAAATGGGTTTGATATGCCTAAGTCACACTCTTTTTCAGCGAGATTGAAAACAGCACGCACCACTTCAAAGTTTCTCTTAATGCTTGATGAAACCAACCCTCGAGTAACAAGCATATCTCTAAGTAAATTTGCATCTGATCTTGTATATTCTGTTAGAGGCTTGTCTTTAACAGCCTTAAACAAATATCCAACTGAACGTTTGGCATATGCCTTGAAGCGCTTATCACGATCACGGCCCTTCATAGAGATATAAAGTTCTAGTGCCTCAGACATCAGTGGTGATTTCAAATAATTAGTTGGTTGAGGCCTTGCCTCATGCAAGGCTGGCTTACAATAGAGTGAAGAAAACTCTTCAAGGCGAATAGATGCCCAGTAAGCATCTAGTCGCTGTGCAAACTGTGCTGAAAGAGTGACTGCATCTGCCTTTCGTGTTGTCCGTAATGATTTAATGATTTTTGGGGCCTGATAATGAGCGCTAAGGTCCCTTGGGATGCGTCGCTCGAAGTAATAAATGCCCCTCTTTTGGAAGAGGTATTTGGCCAAAATGTCCTACCGTTTGTCCTACCCTTTGCGTTTGCAGTAGGAAAACTCTTGGAACTCTGCGGGTTTTTTGAGAGAAATGGTGCGGCTGAGAAGACTCGAACTTCCACGGGGTATTAACCCCACAGCGACCTCAACGCTGCGCGTCTACCAATTCCGCCACAGCCGCACCGAGGGATGGTCGGGCCTTTGCCCTGCCATCGGTCTGGTGCATTGTGACTAGCAAATCACCGCCATCATGGCAAGCCCCATCTGCGTCATCCCCGCTGTTATTGCCATTAACCGCCCCATCGCCGCAACCCGCCCCCAAGATTAGGGCCAATAACGCTTTGCCAATATCGGGCGGTGGATTATGATAGCGGCATGTCAACACACCGCCCCACATCAGCACCGCAACCCAGCCCCCTTGACCTGCCGTTAGAATGGCGGGTGTCGGATGCCCTTGTGGATTATGATACCGCCTTGACCGAAATGGAGGCGCGGGCCCATGCCATCCGCCAAGGCACGGCGGGGGAATTGATCTGGTTGTTGGAACATCCGCCTGTTTACACCGCTGGCACTTCCGCCAAGAACGACGATTTGATCAACCCGAAAGATGCGCTGATCCGCCAAACCGGGCGCGGCGGAGAATGGACTTACCACGGCCCGGGCCAAAGGGTTGTTTACATTCTACTGGATGTTGAAAAACGCGGCCAAGATATCCGCCGTTTTATCCATGAAGTTGAGGGCTGGGCGATATCAGCCCTTGGGGTTTTAGGGATTATTGCTGATCGCCGTCAAGGATACCCCGGGGTTTGGGTGGCCAACACCTCGCCCAATGAAACCCCGCCTAATAAAATCACCGCCATTGGCGTGCGGCTGACAAAATGGGTGTCATGGCATGGCATGGCGATTAATCACAATCCTGATCTGACGGCATTTGACGGCATCATCCCCTGCGGCATCCATGATGGCGGGGTGACCAGCATCCATCACATCAACCCTGATATTAGCATGGATGATCTGGACCAAGCCTTAGCGGCAAGTTTCGCCGCGTCATTTCCGTTTGACCTGTCGGAAGGTGATGTATCCAAAAGCGATTAATCCACCCCCCAAACCAAAAGGTCAATCGCTTCGATCACTGTTTTCAAAGCGCGGTCTGAATCACGGGTAAGGCTGATATCGGCTTGATCCCCCATCAGGCCACCCTGCCCGCCTTCATAATGGACAATGCCATTGCGGCGTTCACGCAACCAAAACGCATCACGGCTGTCACGGGCGGCGGAGATATCCACGCCATCCGCATCGAAAGGACGCCCCCCAGGCTCGCGCAACATGACATCCAAAATAGCACAGGCTTGGATAATCACCGTCGCGTGCAGGCCTTGCCGTGCCGCCGCCAGCATTTCAACCAACAGCAATCGGGCATGGGGGCCCAAATGATGCTGGGCCGCATCCAGCCGTTTTAACAGTGCCAGATCAGCCATCATCCCCATCTTCAGCAAAACTCAAGATCGGTTGATCCACCATCAAATTATCCCCTTCAGCGGCATGAATTTCAGCAACAATCCCGCCCGCATCAGCCTTCAGCAGATTTTCCATCTTCATGGCTTCGATCACCGCCACATCATCACCGGCATTGACGCTATCGCCAGATTTGACCAGCAGTTTTGTCAACAGCCCCGGCATCGGTGCCACCACCTGCATGGCCCCCGCCGCATCATCACGGATAGGCATTAAGGCTTGGGCCGCCGCCGCCCGGGCAGGTAAGACCAGCACATCCAGCCGATCCGCCGCCATCATCATTTTGACGGTTTCGGCTTGGCGGCGATATTGGATCTGCACCGATTGCCCATTGATCTGGCCTTGGAAAAGACGGGCGGACTGATTAGGTAAATCATCAAATTGATATACTGCGCCATCAATCGTCACGGTGATATCATCACCAACACTGATGCTGGCTTCACTTTCTCCACCATCATCATAACAGCGGAATTGAGTTTCAGCCTTACCGCCGCCAATGCCGGCCACCCGCGCCATGCGATCCGCCACCAGCAATACCGCCAGCGCCCGCATCTGGCCCAGGGCCTGATCTTTTGCAACCCCAGGCGTGTAACCATCGGGGTAAACCTCACCGATAAATCCTGTTGTCATCTTACCAGCGCGGAAATCAGCGTTGTCACAAACATGACGCAAGAATTGGCGGTTATGCCCCAGACCATCAATGACATATCCATCCAGCGCATCGGCCAGACGATCAATCGCCTCATCACGTGTTTTGCCATGGGTGATTAATTTCGCAATCATCGGGTCATAGAACATTGAAATCTCACCGCCTTCGGCGATCCCGCTATCGACACGAACACCCTCACCCGATGGTTCTTGATAGCGTGTCAGGCGGCCAATTGAAGGCAAGAAGCCACGCGATGGGTCTTCGGCATAAACCCGCGCTTCCATCGCCCAGCCTTGGGGTTTGATATCGGCCTGTTTGAGCGTCAGTTTTTCGCCTGATGCGATGCGGATCATCCATTCCACCAAATCAAGCCCATAGACAAGTTCCGTAACCGGATGTTCAACCTGCAAGCGGGTGTTCATTTCAAGGAAATAGAAATCTTCATCCGCGCCAACGATAAACTCCACCGTGCCTGCTGACCGATAATTCACTGCTTTTGCCAGTTCCACCGCCTGCTGCCCCATGGCTTTTCGGGTTTTATCGCTGATAAAGGGGCTTGGGGCTTCTTCAAAGACCTTTTGATGGCGGCGTTGCAACGAACATTCACGCTCCCCAAGATAGATGACATGACCATGGGTATCGGCCAACACCTGAATTTCAATATGGCGGGGGTTGGTGACAAATTTTTCAATAAAGACGCGGGAATCCCCAAAAGAAGACGCCGCTTCGTTCTGGGCTTGCGGCATGGCAACACGCAATTCAGCCTCATCATGGGCAATCCGCATGCCTTTACCGCCGCCGCCTGCTGATGCTTTGATCATCACAGGATAGCCAATTTCACCCGCCCGCAATGCCGCTTCATCAAGGTCTTCAACCGCATCTGGCGTGCCGGGCACAGTTGAAACCCCCGCTTTATCCGCGATATTCTTGGAGGTGATTTTATCCCCCATGGATGCAATCGCATCCGTATCAGGGCCAATAAAGGCCAGCCCCTTAGCTTCCACAGCGGCAACGAAATCAGCGTTTTCAGATAAAAACCCAAAGCCGGGGTGGATGGCTTCCGCCCCTGTATCAAGGGCAGCTTGAATGATCCGGTCGGCCTGCAAGTAACTTTCAGCCGAAGGGGGCGGGCCAATCCGCACCGCTTCATCCGCCATGGCAACATGTTCACCATTGGCATCAGCATCAGAATAAACCGCAACCGTGGCAATGCCCATGGCTTTGGCGGTTTTCATAATCCGGCAAGCAATTTCACCGCGATTGGCGATCAGAATTTTTGAAAACATATCTCTCTCCTGTCTTATAGCGGCAGGTTATCGTGTTTACGCCAAGGGTTTTGCAGCTCTTTGTCTTCGAGCATCGCAAAAGCCCGCGCAATCCGGCGGCGGCTGTTGCGGGGCATGATGACGTCATCAATATACCCGCGGCCTGCGGCGATAAACGGATTGGCAAATTTCTGGCGATATTCTTCGGTCCGTTCTTTTAATTTATCAGGGTCTTCCGCATCTTTCCGGAAAATGATGCGCGCCGCGCCCTCCGGCCCCATGACAGCGATCTCCGCCGTTGGCCAAGCGTAATTGACATCACCACGCAAATGTTTCGACGCCATCACATCATAGGCCCCGCCATAGGCTTTGCGGGTAATCACGGTGACTTTAGGGACGGTGGCTTCGGCATAGGCATAAAGCAATTTCGCCCCATGGTTGATAATCCCACCATTTTCTTGGGCGGTGCCAGGCATAAACCCAGGCACATCCACCAACGTCAGGATCGGGATATTAAACGCATCGGCAAAACGGACAAACCGAGCCGCTTTCCGTGAGGCATTGATATCAAGACAGCCCGCCAGCACCATTGGCTGATTGGCGATAATCGCAACCGAACGGCCATCAATATGGGCAAAACCTGTAATGATATTGGCGGCAAAATCAGGATGGATTTCAAAGAAACTATCTTCATCAACGATATGGCTGATGACTTCTGCCATATCATAAGGCGCATTCGGATTGCTGGGGATAATGCGATCCAATGCTGGGGCTGGACGATCCGCGATATCGCGGGTTTCAAGCCGAGGCGCCATCTCACGGTTGGATTGCGGCAGATACGCCATCAAGGCCCGAACCCCCATCAGGGCAGCAACATCATTATCATAGGATTTATGCGCCACACCGGAGGTTTTTGTATGGGTGGCCGCCCCGCCTAATTCATCATGGGTGACGGTTTCATGGGTGACGGTTTTGACCACATCAGGGCCGGTCACATACATATAAGATGACCCTTCAACCATAAAGATAAAATCGGTAATCGCTGGCGAATAGACAGCACCGCCGGCGCATGGTCCCATGACAACAGATATTTGCGGCACAACCCCTGATGCCGTGGCATTGCGCTGAAAGACTTCGGCATAACCGCCCAAAGACGCCACGCCTTCTTGGATGCGTGCGCCGCCTGAATCATTAAGCCCGATCACCGGCACGCCATTTTTAATCGCCTGATCCATGACTTTGCAGATTTTCTCAGCATGGGTTTCAGAAAGAGAGCCGCCCAAAACGGTGAAATCTTGAGAGAACACAAAAACCGTGCGGCCATTGATACGGCCAAAGCCTGTCACCACGCCATCACCGGGGATGGTGTTGTCTTCCATGCCAAAGTCGTGGCAACGGTGTTCAACAAACATATCCCATTCTTCAAAACTGCCTTCATCCAGCAACAGATCAAGCCGTTCGCGGGCGGTTAATTTGCCTTTGCCATGCTGGGCTTCGGTGCGGCGTTCACCACCGCCAGCACGGGCGCGTTTACGGCGTTCTTCTAATTCTTCGATGATCCCTGTCATTTTATCCCCCGACTCAATCCAGCATCTCAAGGTATTGATGCGCATGTTGAAGTAATGCCTGATGGTTTTTCAAGCGCTGGTCAGTTTCAGCATCATAACCCCATTTATCCTGTTGCCACAAATCATCTAAGAACGCGGCTTCAAAAATTGCATCAATGGGCTGATGCTTATGTTTGGCGGCAAGCCCCAAGACCAATGACCCTGAACAGGTCACCATGGTATGCAGCCCTGCCAAAGTGAAATCATCATGGCGATCGACCAGATCACGCATGGCATTTTTCATATCTTGCGATTGATCCCCGGGCATGATGCCTGAAAATACATTCAAATTGATGGCATGGGTTGCGGCCATCCAATCCAAGTAAGGCTGCCATGATTGATGCTGATGGTTGGATAAACGTTGATCATTTTCTTCACGATAACACAACAGATCATTGGCGCCGTAATTGGCCAGTTCTTGCACAATAGCGCCGCGTTGCGGAGTCACCCTGTCAATCGCGGTCACGGTGAATTTAAACATCGGCATGGTCTCAGGGTTAATCTCTTCTTTTTGATCGTCCCATTCTTGGCAGATGGCATCCGCCAAAACCCGTTGCGGCACCCGCATGGCACTGCCTTGGGGGGTTTTCACTTCCCGCCCATCCAGCGCGATAATATAACCATCATCACTTTGCTTAAGGCTTGTTTCAGTCCAAAACCGCTTGGCTTTGGGTTTTTGATCAGATGGGATTTTATCAATCGGGGTCATGGGGATTAATCCTCAAAGCAAGTGGGATTTGATGCCTGACGAAACGCTTCATCCGCATCAAGACCAAAGAAGTTAAAAACACGCCGCATATCATCGGGGATCGGCGCGGTAACAAATGAGCCATCGGCCATTTCAATGGCGGCGGCGTGCAAGCAAAGCCGCGTCACCGCATCATTGGGAAACGCCTCCGCCCCGCCGTATTTACCATCCCCCATAATAGGACAGCCGATTGACGCCAGATGCGCCCGCAATTGATGGGTGCGCCCTGTCTTGGGCCGAAGCGCGATCAAACTGACGGACCGCCCCATATAATCCAAGACTTTATAAAGCGTCACCGCAGGCTGACCGTCTTCGTCAACCACCATGCGTTCATGGCCTTTGCCGCCTGCTTTGGCCAAGGGCGCGTTGATCACCCCTTGTTTGATCTTGGGCTGACCCACCGCCAGTGCCAGATACGTCTTGGCATGGTCCTGATGTTGAAATCCTGCGGCCAAATCGCGGGCTGAAGCCAATGTTGTGGCCACCACCAGCACCCCTGAAGTATCGCGGTCAAGGCGATGCACAAGCCGCAGTTTTTCTTCTTCGGGGAAGGCCTCGGGCAACGCGCCATCAATATGCTGGCTGGTCCCTGACCCGCCTTGGGTGGCAAGGCCTGAAGGTTTGTTCAAAGCAATCCAGCCTTGACCACGGCTGATCACCGCTTGCTGAACGGTTTTCACCACTTCAGGGCTGATTTTGTTTTGCGGTTTTGGTTTCGAGGCTTCGGTCATGATCACCAAAGGCATGGTGACAATCTGGCCTTCCGCGATACGGGTGGATGATTTGGCTTTCGCGCCATCAACCCTGATCGCCCCACCGCGCAATAGTTTTTCGATACGGCCTTGGTTGATCATCGGATGATGACGGCGGATAAAGCGATCCAGCCGACTGCCGGCGTCTTCACTGCTGATCTGATGGTCGATCTTTTCCATAAGTCCCCTTACCAATGCCCCTTGTTATGGCCTGTTACTGTCCTGTCGCCATGGATTTTACAATCCAAAGCATTACGGCAAAACTAATGAGTGAGATGGCAACCGACGCCAATACATAGCCCAAGGCCAATCCGCCCTGCCCTTTTTCAAACAACACCGCCGCATCAAGGGCGAAAGATGAAAAGGTTGTCAGCGCGCCCAAAAACCCCACCATGATGACGCCGCGCATCGGGTCGTTCATGCTGGCACCTGTTGCCAACAATCCATAACAAAGCCCCATTAAACCGCTGCCAACAGCATTAACCAGTAATGTGGCCAGCGGTTGAAACCCCGCCCCATAGATGCCTGTGATGGCCAATGTCACCCCATAGCGGCTGACCGCCCCAACAGCGCCGCCAAGGGCTATGGATAAAAGCATGATCATGAGGAGGTTTTAGGCGATGTGACGCCAAATATCCAGCCCTCACGCATGGCCGATGCCTCAACCGCGTCATCCAGCCTAAAAATATGATGAGGGTCATGGAGCGCCCTTAAGGCCGATGCCGAGACCAACGCATCCAAATCATCATGATCAGGCACGTGGGATGCAATTTGGTCAGCAGGGTCTGAATCAAAAAATGCCAAGGCTTTATTGATGGCGTGTAACGGCTGGCTTGATTTTTCGCGATCTTTGACCCCCGCCATGGCAAAATAATAGGCGGGGAATATCTCCACCAAAGCCAATTGCGTTTGATCAACACGACCGTTATTTCCTGAAGGGGTTGAGATTGGCCAGATCACAGCCCCGTCTTTTAACGCGTGCAAAACCCGCATCCCCGCCAAGGATCCTGTCCCAACACCAGCAGGACCAACACAATTAAAGGTTGGGGATGGGCTGCGAAATTGGGCGGCGGCAACTCTTTCAGTCAGGCGGCGGCGGGATTGAAACAAATCCCCACGCCCGCCACTGCCGTCTTTGCGTTTGGGGGCATTGTAATAACGTCTCAACAAATCATCACGCCAGATGCCGCCACCGTAATAATGATCCTGCCCTTGATTAACCGTATCAATTCTCTGCCAAAGGCTGGGCGCATCCATGATGCTGACATCTGATTGCGGGTAATACGCGCCTTCATCATCAAACGGATGGCAAAAGGCAAAATCAATGCCGGCCAGCACCCGCCGCCCTTGGGATTGATGGTCTTTGAGATAGGAAATGAGATCACCACGGCTCCAGCCTTTTTGTTGCGGCGGGGTGATCAGCCGTGGACAAGCCGTGCCAGGGCCGGCCTCAGCCACTTGAATGCCCTTATGGCATTCGCCTTGAGCACCAGACCAATCAATGCCGATAAAGAGATCAAAACCAGCCATGATCAATCCGTCTTTAATTCTGCACGCTTTTTTGCCCAGTAATCGAGGCGTTTTTTAATATCACGCTCAAACCCCCGTTCGACAGGCTGATAAAATGCTTGGCGAGGCAGATCGTCAGGAAAGCAATTTTGCCCTGAAAACCCATCCACCGTGTCGTGATCATAGACATAACCTTGGCCATAGCCCAAATCCTTCATCAAGCCTGTGGGGGCGTTGAGGATATGTTTCGGCGGCATCAGCGAGCCTGTGTCCTTAGCGGCTTTCATAGCGGCTTTAAACGCGGTGTAAACCGCATTGGATTTCGGCGCGGTGGCCAGATACAGCACCAATGCCGCCAGCGCCAATTCCCCCTCAGGCGTGCCCAAACGTTCATAACTATGCCAAGCGGCAATCGCATGGCTCAAGGCCTCGGGTTCAGCCAGACCAATATCTTCGGACGCAAATCGCGCCAAGCGTCGCAGGATATACCGCGGGTCTTCCCCGCCCACCAGCATCCGCGCCAGCCAATATAATGCCGCATCAGCATCAGATGACCGCAAGGATTTATGCAGAGCCGACATCAGGTTATAATGCTGGTCGCCTGATTTATCGAAAGCCGCCGCACGTTGCGACAACACTTGCGTTAAGGTTTCTGGAGTCAATATTTCAGGCGCTGCCCCATCCTTAGTTTGCGCTTGCTGCGCCATGACAGTTTCAACCATATTGAGCAAATAACGGCCATCACCATCGGCCATGGCTTTCATGGTTTGTTTGGCGTCATCATCCATAACAAGGCTTTGGCCTTCATGGGCTTCGGCGCGCATCATCAAAGCATCAAGAGCGGCATCATCAAGGCGGTTCAAGACCAAGACCTGACAGCGCGACAGCAACGCACCATTGAGCGCAAAACTAGGGTTTTCCGTGGTCGCCCCCACCAGCACAACCCGGCCATCTTCAACATGGGGCAAGAGCCCATCTTGCTGGGCTTTATTAAAGCGGTGGACTTCATCCACAAACAACAGCGTGCCTGTCCCTGTCAGGCTGCGTTCATCGGCACGGGCGAAGACTTTGCGCAATTCTGCAACGCCATCAAACACCGCGGATACAGGCTCAAACGCCAATCCTGCCTCTGCCGCCAGCAATCGGGCGATGGTGGTTTTACCCGTGCCTGGCGGGCCCCAAAAGACCAATGATGGCATCATCTGGCCAGAACGGGCGGCGGTGACCATGCGGGTTAATTTGCCGTCAGCCCCCAACAGATGGTCTTGACCTGAAACATCATCAAGCCTCAAAGGCCGCATTCGTTCCGCGAGCGGTTTCTGGCGGGTTTGATCAAAAAGTGAAGATGAAGGCGTCATG
>WTHX01000127.1:10365-15700 GCA_011522975.1 Alphaproteobacteria bacterium
TGCAGATCACCGCGCTTACCCAAAGTGATAAGGCGTTCAACAACAGGGCGCAATTCACGGGCTTTGGCCAGTGTAGTAACGATCTGCTCATGCTTGATCAAGGCTTGTGACATGTTACGGAACAGCATCTGACGATGTTGTGAGGTGCGGTTCAGTTTACGTCCGGACATACGATGGCGCATTTTGTGTCTCCTATAATCGCTCTGGGGCCTAGAATGGTTCGTCCAGGCGTTTGGCCATTTCTTCAATGTTTTCTGGTGGCCAGTTTGGAACATCCATGCCGAGTTCAAGGCTCATCGCCTTCAGCACTTCTTTAATCTCATTCAGTGACTTCCGACCAAAATTTGGTGTCCGAAGCATTTCTGGTTCAGTTTTCTGCACCAGATCACCGATGTAAACAATATTGTCGTTCTTCAGGCAGTTTGCTGAACGAACAGACAATTCAAGTTCATCAACCTTCTTCAACAAGTTGCGGTTAAACGGCAATTCGTCAGTTTCTTCTTGCGGTGCGGCCGCTGAAGGCTCTTCGAAATTGATCATTGGCTGCAATTGGTCCTGCAGAATACGGGCCGCGAAAGCAACTGCGTCTTCCGGCATAACCGAACCGTCAGTTTCAACGGTCAGAAGCAATTTATCAAAATCTGTACGCTGACCAACACGGGTGTTTTCAACCTTGTAAGCCACTTTCTGGATTGGTGAGTAAATCGCATCAATCGGGATCAGACCAATCGGGCTGTCTTCATTTTGCTGTGCGCTGGCTGGTACATATCCACTGCCGGTTTCAACAGTCAGTTCAGCGTTCAATTCTGCGCCCTGATCCAATGTACAAATAACATGATCTGGGTTCATGATCTCAACACCATTGACCAAGTTGATCATAGATGCTGTGACGGTGCAAGGGCCTTCTGCGGACAGGCGCAGACGCTTAGGGCCTTCGACAGACATTTTAACGGCAACACCTTTGAGGTTAAGCACCATGTCCGTAACATCTTCACGGACACCAGGGATTGATGAGAACTCATGCAAAACACCCTGAACCTGAATTGATGTGATGGCAGCACCCTGAAGTGAAGACAACAGCACACGGCGAAGCGCGTTACCAACGGTAACACCAAAACCACGCTCAAATGGTTCAACGGTAAGTGTTGCCTTATGAGGGTTTTCCTCAGAAGACTTAACTGTTCTGTTTTCAGGCTTCTTTAGCCCTAGCCAATTCTTTTCAATCATGGCGCCATTCCCTTCAAAAATATGTTGCCAAAGCGGTCGTTACCAGAGGTCTGCAGGGTGAATTATACCCGGCGACGCTTGCGTGGACGACAGCCATTGTGTGGGATCGGGGTAACATCACGAATTGATGAAATGTTAAACCCTACCGCCTGAAGCGCACGAAGTGCAGACTCACGACCTGTACCAGGACCACGAACCTGAACATCCAATGTCTTCATACCATGTTCAATGGCTTTTTTACCCGCATCTTCAGCCGCCAACTGGGCCGCGTATGGGGTTGATTTACGTGAGCCTTTAAAGCCCATACCACCGGCTGATGACCAAGAGATCGTATTGCCCTGAACGTCAGTGATGGTGATTTTGGTGTTGTTGAAAGATGCATTTACATGCGCAACACCATTGCTGATATTCTTTTTTTCGCGGCGACGAACGCGTGCTTGTGACGGCTGTTTTGCCATAGTGCTCTCCTAACCGAAAGGGTTATTTCTTCTTGCCAGCGATGGCTTTTGCAGGGCCCTTACGAGTCCGTGCGTTGGTATGCGTCCGCTGACCGCGAACAGGCAGGTTGCGACGATGACGCAGCCCACGCAAACAGCCAAGATCCAAATAGCGCTTAATAGCCATAGATGTTTGGCGGCGAAGATCACCTTCTACAAGAAAGTCTTCGTCAATGATTTCACGAATACGGTTCAGCTCGTCTTCGGTCAGGTCGTTAACCCGACGTTCTTCCGTCAGCCCCGCGCGTGAACAAATGCTATTGGCAGAAGTTTGACCAATGCCATGAATATAGGTCAGGGCAATTTTTACCCTCTTTTTTGTCGGTATGTTGACACCAGCAATACGAGCCACTGCCCTCTCCTTTTACATTAATGACTTAAGCCTAAACATTATCGACCGCAATTTTAACGAAAGCGAATTATAATGCCCTATGGCCTACAGTCAACCAGTCAGTTTTACTGACCCCCTAGAATTTCTTTAATTGCTGAAGCGACATCTTCAATAGACATCATACCATCAACAACACTCATATTTCCTTTGCCACGATAATACGGCAAAATCGGTGCCGTGCTGTCGTGATAAACTTCCAAACGTTTCTTCAAGACTTCTGCATTGTCATCAGAACGCGCGCCGCCGGTTTCTTTGGCGCGGGTTTCAATACGGGCAAATAATGCGGCCTCATCAACCTGCATTTCAATGACATGATCAATACCCATGCCAATTTCGCTCAACATCGCATCAAGCCCTTCAGCCTGTGCCACCGTCCGTGGGAAACCATCAAGGATGACGCCATTGGCGCATTCATCGCTTTCAAGACGCTCACGGATCATGCCCAAGATAATATCATCAGCAACCAGATCGCCAGCGTCCATGATGGCTTTGGCTTTCATGCCCAATTCCGTGCCATCTGCAATGGCTTGGCGCAACATATCGCCAGTAGAAAGTTGAACAAGCCCATGGTCAGCAACCAATTTTTCAGCCTGCGTGCCTTTACCTGCACCTGGAGGGCCCAGCAAAATAATATTCATCGCTTTTTACCCCGTAGTTTTGACTTCCGGACAAGGCCTTCGTATTGATGCGCCATCATATGCGACTGAATTTGCGTTACTGTGTCTAAAGTCACGGTTACAACAATCAACAGACTGGTGCCACCGAAATAGAACGGCACGCTATATTGGCTGATCAGAATTTCAGGCAAAATACATACTGCTGAAAGATAGATCGCACCCAGAACAGTCAAACGTGTCAGAACGAAATCCAGATAATCTGCAGTTGGCTGGCCCGGACGAATGCCAGGGATATAACCACCGTAACGGCGCAGGTTTTCTGAAGTTTCTTCAGGGTTGAACACAATTGCAGTATAGAAGAACGCGAAGAATGAAATCAGGCCCACGTAAACAGCCAGATAAAGCGGCTGACCACGACCCAAAAGGGCGTTCAGTTCAACCAACCATCCCGCGCCACCATCAGCACCTGAAGTCAGGTTGATGATCGATACCGGCATCAGCAGCAAAGATGATGCAAAGATCGGTGGGATAACGCCTGGGACGTTAATCTTCAATGGCAAATGAGAAGATTCACCACCAAAAGTCTTATTGCCCATTTGACGCTTTGGATACTGGATCAGAATCCGGCGCTGCGAACGTTCAATAAAGACGATCAGCGCGATAACAGCAATTGCCATCACCATGAAGAACATGATCAGCAATGGTGACAGAACACCCGTGCTGCCCAATTCAAACGTGCCCGCCAAGGCCAAAGGCAAATTCGCCACAATACCAGCAAAGATAATCAGAGAAATCCCGTTACCCACGCCGCGAGCCGTGATTTGTTCACCCAGCCAAACCAAGAACATCGTACCGCCAACCAATGTCACCACAGTTGTCAGGCGGAAGAACATACCTGGATCAATCACAACCCCATTGGCGCTTTCCAGCCCAACTGAGATGCCATAGCCTTGGACAATCGCCAGAACCACAGTCATGTAGCGGGTGTATTGGTTAATTTGCTTGCGCCCGGCTTCACCGTCTTTTTTCAACGCTTCAAGCGAAGGCACAATCGCCGTCATCAACTGCATGATAATTGAGGCGGTAATATACGGCATGATGGTCAGGGCAAAAATTGTCATCCGCCCCAGTGAACCACCACTAAACATATCAAACATCCCAAGGATGCCGCTTGAATTCCGTCCAAAAATATCAGCCAATGCTGTTGGATCAATCCCTGGGACAGGAATATAAGATCCAAGACGGTAAACAATCAGCGCCCCAAGGGTGAAAAGAAGACGCTGTTGCAAATCGGTGGCTTTTGAGAAAGCCTCAAACCCCATTCCAGCAGCCATCTTTTCAGGAGAACGTGCCATGATTATTCAGCATCCTTTTCAGCAGCAGCAGCAACTGTCACGCTACCGCCTGCTTTTTCAACAGCAGCAATAGCGGCGGCAGATGCGCCAGCAACTTCAATGTTTAATTTTGCTGAAATGTCACCATTGGCCAAAAGACGAATACCGTCTTTTGCTTTAGTCACAAGACCAGCGGCCTTAAGTGCTGCTGTATCAACAGTCTTCTTGGCATCAATTTTCTTGGCATCAACAGCCGCCTGAAGGGCGCCAACGTTAATGACAACATATTGCTTGCGGAAGATGTTGTTAAAGCCACGCTTTGGCAAACGGCGGTGAATAGGCATTTGACCGCCTTCAAAACCGTTAATAGAAACGCCTGAACGTGCCTTTTGACCTTTATGACCAGACCCTGAAGTCTTGCCTGTACCTGAACCGATACCACGACCAACACGCTTGCGGTTGGTGCGGGCACCTGCATTATCTCTAATCTCATTGAGTTTCATTGTATCGTCTCCCGGAAACTCTATTTCGCGTCATCAACACGGACCAAATGAGCAACTTTGTTGATCATGCCGCGTACTGATGGTGTATCTTCGAGGTCCCGAGTCCGACCGATCTTATTAAGACCAAGGCCAATGAGGGTTGCGCGCTGATCGCTTTTACGACCAATCGGGCTGCCGGTTTGGGTCACTCGCACTGTTGCTTTCGCTGCCATACCTAGTTTCCTTTAGTTTGCTGTGGCTTCTTCTTGAGCAGCATCAGCATTTTCACGGCGGTTGCCGAGAATATCGCTGACACGCTTGCCCCGCTTAGCAGCAACAGACCGTGGGGCCTGAATACCTGAAAGCGCAGCAAAAGTCGCCTTAATCATGTTATGTGGGTTGGATGTGCCGATAGATTTGGCAACAATATCCTGGATGCCCAAGGTTTCAAAAACCGCACGCATTGGACCACCAGCAATGATCCCTGTACCAGCAGGTGCTGAACGCAGGATCACGTGGCCTGCACCGAAATGACCTTCAATGTCATGGTGCAAGGTCCGGCCGTCGCGCAATGGAACACGGATCATGTTCCGCTTAGCGGATTCAGTCGCCTTACGAATGGCTTCAGGGACTTCTTTGGCTTTACCAGAACCAAACCCGACGCGGCCTTTCGCATCACCTACAACCACCAGAGCAGCAAAACCGAAACGGCGACCACCCTTAACAACCTTGGCAACGCGGTTAATACCAACGAGCTTATCAATCAGTTCTGGTTCTTCACGCTGAT
>WTHX01000057.1 GCA_011522975.1 Alphaproteobacteria bacterium
GAAGAATATTCAACAAAATACCCGGCTACCAGTTCAGATTCGCCTTCAGGCAAGTCAAATGGCGCGCGGTTGGTTTCCGCCAATGTTGAGATGAAAAACACAATAAACATTGGGAATAGTGGGATAAAGAACCACAGGCCACGCTGGGCTTCGACAATATCGGACAGGTTCAAAGACCCAGCCGCCATAATCACGGTGATGATCACCAAGCCCAATGACACTTCATAGGAAATCATCTGCGCAGCGGATCGCATCGCCCCCAAGAACGGATATTTTGAGTTGGATGACCAGCCCGCCATGATGACGCCGTAAACACCAAGCGATGAGATCGCAAAGAGATACAGAATACCAACATTAACATCAGCGATCACAAGCCCTTCACCAAAGGGGATCACCGCCCATGCCACCAAAGACAGAATAAACGTCAGCATCGGCGCGATCACAAAGACCGTCTTTGATGCGCCAGATGGTAAAATCGTCTCTTTTGACAGCAATTTCAACGCATCGGCAAAAGGCTGAAACAAGCCAAAAGGCCCAACAACATTTGGCCCTTTACGCAATTGCATCAGGCCAATGACACGGCGTTCGGCCAAAGTCAAATAAGCCACCGCAATCAACAGCGGGCCGACAACGGCGAAGATCTGAACAACAATCCACATCAGTTCAAGAACCATGGGATTGGTCAAAATGGCGATTAGAGTATCCATTATTCCGCCGCCCCTTTCAGGCCATTATTTTCAAAAGCCTCAATACAATCGGCCATGGTCACAGAAGATCGGCTGATCGGACAGGTCATGTAAAAACTGATCCCTGTCCCCTCACCCATAGCGTATTGCAGGGGTGATGATTTGATTTGGCCTTTGCCGCCAACGGCTTTGAACGGTGTTTCGGTCAGATCATCCGCAAGACCAAAGACAGGGGCTGCATTGATCAAAGCCGCCCGCAATTGGCTATGGTCATCAAACCCAAGGGTGACGTCCAATACCGCGGACAAAGCACGAATAATCGACCAATCTTCACGGGCATCACCGGGTGGGAACGTCGCGCGATTGGCGTATTGCACACGACCTTCGGAATTCACAAAGATGGCATCTTTTTCGCACCATGCCGCCCCGGGCAAGACCACATCCGCAATCCGTGCCCCAGCATCACCATGGCTGCCCTGATAAATCACAAAGGTTTTGTCGCTGATGCCAGATAGATCACATTCATCGGCGGCCAGAAGGTAGAGAACATCCAACTCGCCTGACTTTGCCGCTTTTAACATGGCTTTTGTGTCTTTACCGCCCTTTGTGGGGATCGCGCCCATATCAAGGCCAGCCACTCGGCCAGCAGCGGTATGCAAAACATTAAAGCCATTCCATGATGCTGTCACAACGCCTGTATCTTTGGCGATCCGTGAAACAGCGCCCAGGATGGCAGAGGAATCAGCACGGTTAAGCGCGCCTTGACCAATAATGATCATCGGCTTTTTGGCTTTTTTCAATTTGGTGAGAACAGGAGATTTGCCGCCATCCATCGCCATTAAGATAGATGGGTCTTCACCCAATTCTTTGACCGGATAAGTCAAATCAACCGGCGCACCAATCCGCGCGACCTCTAGCCCATCATTGAGCCAGCGGCGGCGCAAACGGGCATTGATGACAGCGGCTTCATGGCGGGGGTTGCTGCCCACCAACAAGACATAGTCTGTTTCTTCTAAACCATTGAAACCACTATTAAAGATATAACCGCCACGGCCTTGGCCACCCAATACAGAGCCATCCTGACGGCAATCAATATTGGCACTGCCGAGGTTTTCCATCAATGATTTGAGAGCAAACATGCTTTCCGCATCACATTGATCGCCCATGATCGCGCCAATGCCATCAGGCTTGGCTTTCTTGATCTTGGTTTGGATCGCTTTGAAGGCTTCTTCCCAAGTTGCTTCAGCCAAACGGCCATTGCGTTGACGCAAATAAGGCCGATCAATCCGCTGTCTTTTCAGCCCATCAATCGCATGGCGGGTTTTATCCGAAATCCATTCTTCATTGACGTCATCATTGACCCGCGGCAGAACCCGCATCACTTCATTGCCGCGCGTATCAATGCGGATGGCGGAACCCACCGCATCCATGGCATCAAAACTTTCGGTATGGCTTAACTCCCATGACCGTGCGTTAAACGCATAAGGACGGTTGGTCAGCGCGCCAACAGGGCAAAGATCAACAACATTGCCGGACAATTCAGACGCCAGTGCTTTTTCAAGATAGGTGGTGATTTCCATGCTCTCACCACGGCCAATCGCGCCCATATCATTGACGCCAGCGACTTCTGTTGAAAAGCGAACACAGCGCGTGCAATGAATACAGCGGGTCATGATGGTTGAAATCAATGGCCCCATATTCTTATTTTCAACCGCGCGTTTCGGCTCTAGATAGCGGCTTTCAGCCGAGCCATAACCCATGGCCTGATCCTGCAAGTCACATTCACCACCTTGGTCACAAATCGGGCAATCCAGCGGGTGGTTGATCAGCATGAATTCCATCACGCCTTCACGGGCTTTTTTAACAACCGGTGTATCGGTTTTGATCACCATACCGTTGCCAGCCGGCATCGCACAGGAGGCAATAGGCTTGGGTGCGCGTTCCATTTCCACCAAACACATGCGGCAATTACCAGCAATCGAAAGGCGTTCATGATAGCAAAAACGCGGCACTTCTTTGCCCGCCGCTTCACAGGCTTGCAGCACAGTTGCGCCGTCTTCAACTTCGACTTCAACACCATCAACGGTCAAGGTGATCATGTCTTCCCCCTATTCCGCCACAGCCGCTGCTTTGCGGGCGGCGATACGTTCTTCAATTTCAGGGCGGAAATGCTTAATCAAGCCTTGGATCGGCCAAGCCGCCGCATCACCAAGCGCGCAAATCGTATGCCCTTCAACCTGTTTGGTGACATCATGCAAGACGTCGATTTCATCGGTTTCAGCATCACCACGCACCAGACGATCCATCATCCGATACATCCAGCCTGTGCCCTCACGACAAGGGGTGCACTGACCACAAGATTCATGTTTGTAGAAATATGAAATCCGCGCGATAGCTTGGACAATATCGGTGGATTTATCCATGACGATAATCCCAGCCGTTCCCAAACCTGTGCCAGCATTTTTAAGGCTGTCGAAATCCATCAACATATCGTCACAAATATGCTTTGGCATCAGCGGTGTGGATGACCCGCCAGGGATCACCGCCAATAGGTTATCCCAACCGCCACGAACACCGCCGGCGTGCTTTTCAATCAACTCACGCAATGGGATGCCCATTTCTTCTTCGACATTACAAGGGTTGTTGACATGGCCTGAAATGCAGAACAGTTTTGACCCTGTATTGCCCTCACGTCCCAAACCAGCAAACCAATCAGCCCCGCGCCGTAGAATGGTCGGGACAACTGCAATGGTCTCAACGTTATTGACCGTAGTGGGGCAACCATAAAGCCCAACACCAGCAGGGAATGGCGGCTTCAAGCGCGGCTGACCTTTCCGGCCTTCGAGACTTTCCAGCAATGCGGTTTCTTCACCACAGATATAAGCCCCTGCCCCGCGATGGACATAAAGATCAAAATCCCAGCCAGATTTGGCAGCGTTCTTCCCCAAAAGACCATCGGCATAGGCTTCATCAATGGCTTTTTGCAACGCAATCGCCTCATTGACAAATTCACCGCGGATATAGATATAGCCTGCATTGGAGCGCATAGCGAAACCTGCCAGCAAACAGCCTTCGATCAATTTATGAGGTTCATGACGCAGGATATCGCGGTCTTTGCATGTGCCTGGTTCAGATTCATCAGCATTGACCACCAAATAATGCGGGCGATCTTTGACTTCTTTCGGCATAAAGGACCATTTCAGCCCTGTTGGGAAGCCAGCACCGCCGCGCCCCCGCAAGCCAGAGGCTTTGACCGCTTCGATCACAGCATCAGGCCCTTTTTTCATCAGCCCTGCTGTGCGCGCCCAATCGCCACGTTTTTTAGCCTCTGCCAATGAAGCAGAAGACCAGCCATAAATATTGGTGAAAATACGATCCTGATCAGCCAGCATCATGCGCCTCCCTGACGGGTCTTACCCGCAGACTTTCGAGATGTTGATGTTTTGGACTTCGCTTTATTAAAATCAATGACATCGCCAAGGCTTGTTGGCCCAGGCTCAGGTTGAGACCCTTGACGCCCTTTAACAGACCCTGCTGGCGGGACATCATCTTCCGCCAGACGATCAATCAATGCTGAGGTGCTGTCATAATCTAGATCTTCGTAATAATCATCGTTGATCTGAACCATTGGCGCGTTCACGCAAGCCCCGAGACATTCCACTTCCAGCAGGCTGAATTTCCCGCAGGCGCTGGTGCCGCCTGATTTGATCCCTAATTTATCATGGATACAGCGCATGACATCATCACTGCCGCGCAACCAACATGGTGTGGTGCCGCAGGCCTGAATAAAATATTTCCCCACAGGCCTGAGGTTAAACATCGTGTAGAAAGTCGCGACTTCCAACACGCGAATTTCAGCCATATCC
>WTHX01000077.1 GCA_011522975.1 Alphaproteobacteria bacterium
TCCTGCTGGATCAGACGTTCAGCAAGCTGAGCACCACGAGCAGGTGTTGATTCATCATCATAGTATTTAACAGTAAGTTTATAGCTCTTACCGCCAACCTTAACACCACCGGCAGCATTAATCACATCAACGGCGTAATCATAACCACGCTGGGTATGAAGACCGTTGGTCGCATATTTACCAGTCAGTGAGATGGATGAGCCCAGCGTGATGGTGTCACCTTCGACCTTAGCAACAGCAGAACCTGCCATACCAAGAGAAGCAACAACAGCAGCGGATACAGCCATCTGTTTCATTGCATTGAGTTTCATGAATTCCTCCACTAAATTATAGTTCAATTACCTAAACTGATTTTTTGGGAGGTGTAAACAGCATTTCCGAAAAAAAATATTTTTAGTCGTAAATACGTTATTTAAGCCAAATTTATACAACCATACCGTTTATTTAAAACCCAATTGCCTGCCCATCTTTGCGGGGATCAGAGCCTGCGGTGTAATATCCTGTCTCCAAATCTCGCAGAATCGCCTGCCCACCGCCAATCGGAATTGACGGATATTCCAAGTCATGACCACGGGCTTTTAATGCGGCTGCAACCTCATCACCATGGCGGCCTTCTAATTGAAGAACACCCGCATGGGCAAAACTGCGCGCCGCATCAAGGGCTTGTTGCGGATTCATGCCATGAGCAAAAAGATTCGACATCAACATGGCATGGCCTGCGGCTTGGTATTGACCGCCCATCACACCAAAAGGCCCGACCAGGTCTTTGCCTTTGGTGATCATGCCCGGAATGATTGTATGCAAAGGACGCTTGCCGCCTGCAATCTTATTGGGGTGAGCGTTATCCAAGCGGAATGCCTTACCCCGGGATTGGAACAACACCCCATATTCAGGGGTTGATATGCCAGAGCCGAAATCATCAAAAATGGAATTGATCAATGATATTGCGGTGCCATCTTGATCAACCGCCGCCAAGTAAATCGTATGAGGGTGGGTTGGGAAATCAGAATCAGCAAAAGGTTGTGCCTTTTCCATATCAATCATTGCCGCAAAAGATTTGATCTGCGCTTCATCAAGCAGCCAATCTACAGGCACATCCTCATGATCAGGATCAGCGACATAAGTATCGCGCAAATGATAGGCGATCTTAGCGGCTTCGGCCAAAACATGGACGCGGTCAACTTCCGCCATGGATGGCAGATCAAATTGTTCCAGAATTTTGATCAGAACAAGTGCCGCAACCCCTTGGCCATTGGGTGGGCATTCCCAAATAGTATGCCCCATATATTCAGCCGAAATTGGGGTCACAAACTGCCCCTGATGCGAGGCAAAGTCATCTTCGGTATGAAACCCGCCAATTTTTTGCAATTTGCTGACCATGTCTTCAGCAACCGCGCCTTTATAGAAGCCGTCACGACCATCTTTCATGATCGCTTGGAATGTTTTGGCCAATTTCGGATGGCTGAAAACCTCTCCGGCCTGATACGCCACGCCATTTTTAAGGTATTGCGCCCGTGCATCCTCATCTTCAGCAACGTTTTCAGTATGCAGCGCCCAATCCCGTGCCACACGGTCATGAACCGCGATGCCTTCGCTGGCATAAGAATAAGCCGGCGCAAACAAACGATCCCAATCATGCTTGCCAAATTTGGCGTGCAATTGCGCCCAAGCATCCACTGCCCCGGGAATGGTGACAGCATGGGGGCTGTGGCGCGGGATTTCATCCAGCCCTTGGGCTTTCAGCGCATCAACCGTCGCCGCCGCTGGCGCCCGTCCTGATCCATTAATGGCGATGATCTCTGTTGATCCCTCTTTCGATACAAGCGCAAAGCAATCGCCGCCAATCCCTGTCATATGAGGTTCAGCCACCGATAATAACGCCGCCGCTGTAATCGCCGCATCAACAGCCGAGCCCCCCTCCATCAGTATCTTATGCCCTGCCGCGGATGCCATAGGGTGAGATGTGGTGATCATGCCATTTTTAGCACGAACCGCAGAACGACCAGGGAGAGAGAAATTACGAGCCATCAAAGAATTCCGATCCAATATGCTTTAATCCAATATGGGAATAATGGATTATGTGAATTTAATATCAGAGAAGATTAATGGTGCGGCTGGAGGGACTTGAACCCCCACGTCTCTCGACACCAGAACCTAAATCTGGCGTGTCTACCAATTTCACCACAGCCGCAGCAAATTGTTGATGCCTTTATAGCAGGACA
Source organism: Alphaproteobacteria bacterium (assembly GCA_011522975.1). Classification (GTDB taxonomy): domain Bacteria; phylum Pseudomonadota; class Alphaproteobacteria; order Puniceispirillales; family UBA1172; genus JAGWAQ01. The sequence continues at coordinate 2,223 of WTHX01000077.1, forward strand.
AAAGCCTGTGTAAAAAGAAATTTATCCAAAAACTAAATTTTAAGTGGGGTGATCTCATCAGGCAGGATGTGATTGCCGTCCGAATCCAATGGCATGGGGGTGACGGCCACCACCGCGGTCATCGGTAAATCGCTGTAAAGATGGGGAAATGAATCACCGCCCCGTGACGCTTCCCATTTCAGATCAAGCGATGCCGTCGCAACTTTGACCAAAACCAAATCGCCCTGCCCTGAAAAATGAAGATGAGCAGTTTGCGCCGTTTGATCAGCGGTGGAGAAATGGATAAACCCATCAGTAAGGTCGATGCCTGAACCTGTAAAAACACCAGCCTGTTCAGCCTGTTGCCATAGGGGTTCAGGGCATATTTTATAGATAAAATCAGTCATGGTGTGACCATACGCTTTTCATGCCTGCAAAGCAATTGCACTTCAGCCCTGAAACCGCTAAGACAGGCGAAAGAAATATCAATCAAAGGAATTCGATATGTCGCTCTCACTTGCAACAGCAAATACAATCATCTCTGCCGCCTTGGCCAAAGCCCGTGCCGAAGGCATGAAGCCATTGAGCGTAATTGTTCTCGATGCCCGCGCCAGCCTTATTGCTGCGCAATCCGAAGATGGCGTCAGCATCATGCGCCCGAAAATTGCCCATGGCAAAGCCAATGGCGCAATCCAATTGGGCATGGGCAGCCGTGCGCTGATGAACCGGGCTGAACAACAGGCTTATTTTGTTTCCGCCATTAACGGCACTGCCGGCGGCGATCTTGTCCCTGTCCCCGGCGGTTGCTTGGTGATGGATGGTGACGAATTGATCGGCGCTGTCGGCATTTCAGGCGATACATCCGACAATGATGAAGCCGCTGTTGTGGCGGGCATCGAAGCCGCTGGCTTGACCGCCGTAACAGGTTAATGTCAACCCCAACCCCTAAAATAGCCCTGGCATTAGGCTGGGGCGGGGTTTTGCCATTTATGGGTGCTGCCGCAATCAAAACTTGGGGCAGCCCTGTGATGGCCATTTATGCCCTATCGCTGGGCACAATTTATGCAGGCGTCATCATCTGTTTTATTGGCGCGTTGCATTGGGGGGCGGTGGTTCATGACCACAGCCCTAAACCTCATAAAACGTGGCGGTATATTTGGTCAGTTTTGCCGGCACTGGCGGTTGTGCCTGTCTTGATTCTATCGCCGCAATTGCGCATCTCCTTTTTGATCATCGGCTTGCTGATTTGCTGGGGGGTTGATTTTTACGCCTATCGCAAAGGCCTATGGCCAAAATGGTTCATGCAATTGCGCCATGGACTGACAACAGTGGCGGTTCTGTCGCTGATTGTCATGTATAATGCTTAAAATCAAAGACCTACCGGCTGCGCAACATCACGATATTGCCTGCCAAGACGAACGCCAGCCCTAAAAAAGCCACCCAAGTCCAAGTGTAGCCTTCCACCACTGTTGAGATGAGCAACGCCCCCACAGGGAAGACAACCGTGGCATAGCCGGCCCGTTCCGGGCCAATCCGCCCCAGTAGGGTTAAATAAGCGGTAAAGGCCAAGACGCTTGAGATTACCGCGAGCCAAATCAGCCCACCAAGATAGTGATAGGTCTGTTCAACCGCAAATTCATGGCCGCGCAACAGGCTTATGATCCCCAAAATGATCGCACCATAAAACATTCCCCATGCCGTGGTCGCCATGACTGGAAATTTTCGACTTTGATACCGTGATGACAGCATATTTCCCGTGCAGAACACCAACGTCCCTGCCAAACATAAAAACAGGCCAATCCCGCCTGTACTAGTGGTCAATTCTGGGCTGTAAATCAATCCAACGCCGATAAAACCGATCAAACCTGCGATGATCAGCATCACTTTAGGCATCTGGCGTTGCAGCAAGGCCATATAGAAAATATTGATCAATGATGCGGTTGAAAACACAACCGCCAAAAGACCTGACGTGGTATTTAGCCCGCCATAATAAAACAGGGTAAAATTCATGCTAAAGAGGCAGAAACCAAGGGGGATCATCAACAAATGATCGCGCCATGCAAAGGTGATTTTTTCTGATGTGAACAGTTTTGTGACCAGAAACATCAAAGCCGAAGCAAGACAGAACCGCCAAAAAAGCGAGACTTCAGGCGCAATCACCCCCAATTGCCATTTCAACGGCAGCCAGCTGGTCGACCAGCCAAAAATGACCGCAGCATATAAAAGATAATCAAGAGGTTTCATGAAACACCAGAATTAAATGGTCGGAGTGGCGGGATTTGAACCCACGACCCCTACACCCCCAGT
>WTHX01000092.1:0-10368 GCA_011522975.1 Alphaproteobacteria bacterium
ATCTGCTGAAGAAACCGTTGCTGGCTTGCAACTGGATCTGGCGATAACCCAAGTCAAATTGGCTGAAGAAGATGTTCTGACTACGGCTATTGAAGCCTATACAGGCGTCGTGACAGCAACAGATCAACTCAAGATCAGCCAATCCAATGTTGCCCGCCTTGAAGAACATCTAAAAGCCGCCGAAATTCAACTTCAGGTGGGCGAAAGCACAGCAACGCAATTGGCTGGCACCAAAGCACGATTGGCACGCGCCAACGCAGGGCTGATCCAAGCCGAAACCGCATTGGCCAATGCCGAAGCCCAATATGTCTCTTTAATCGGCCCTAGACCAATTGGCCTGACCATGCCACCGATCGCCAGCAATTTGCCAGCATCCGCCATAGCGGCAGGGGATTTGGCATTGACATCAAGCGCCAATCATAAACTGGCGCTGTTGAATGAACGGATCACCCGCAAGAATATGGATGTGCTGGTGGCGCAGGTTAAACCAACCGTTGATTTCTCACTGGTGGGCAAGACAGTGGATAACACGCTCAGCACCCGCGACAGTGAGGAAGTCTCAGCCGCGATTAACTTTTCCATGCCGTTATTTCCCACCGCAAGCGTAAGGGCGAAATCCCGCGGTGTTGTGGCCGATCACCGTCAATCGCTGTTTAATTTGCAGGATAACAAACGTGCAACACGGCTGGCGGCGGAAAATGCGTATCGCAATTATGCAGCCAATCTTGCGGTGATTACGGCTTATGAGGCTGAATTGGAAGCCGCGATTGCTGTCAGGGATGGTACCGCCCAAGAAGTTCAATACGGTGAGAAAACAATTCTGGATCAACTCGATGCCGAACAGGATGTTGTGAGCGCACAATTAGACCTGCTAGAGGCTCGGCGTGACGTGGTGAATGCGTCTTACCGTTTGAAAGCCGCCACAGGCCAACTCTATGTCGAAAACTTGGGCTTGATGGGGCAAGGGGCATTGGCGGATGAACCGGCTATTGAATCGCCCTTGGTTGGTCCGTATCCACGTCTCAATTATCCTGAATAGAGGGCATGGCAATGTCATGGTGGCGTAAAAAAGCAGATGACGAAGCCGGGGATGATATCCTTGATCTGAAAGATGTTGTCTGGCGCGGCGTCTCCCAAAACGATCGGCTTGATCGCTTGGCCGAAGCCGCAAAGCAAACCGATGGCGAATTGCCTGAACCAGGTGAAAAGATTTACCCGCCTAAGCAAATCCTACCCACCGTACCGCTGCCCGTATCAGCAGGACAAAGCACCACAAATCACGACCAGCATCCCAAACAAGATTTCAAAACAGATGAAATACTGGATGATGATGATCTGCCATTACCGCAAGATGATTTATCGGCCTCTGAGCAGATCATCGAAACTGAAATTCGCAATCAAATTATTACCGAAGCCATGGATGCCGTTCTGCACTTTCAAAAAGGGCAGGGGCAATCCCCTCAAGAAAATGATTTTGACAGCGACGAATTGGAAGCCACGATTGGTGAAATCGCTGATCAGACGCTGGCGGCGGCTCAAAATCAATCACCCCAGCAATCAACACCCCAAACCCCAACAAACCAAGCCCCAATAAACCAAACCATACCTAAACCGCAATCGCCAGATATGTCTAATGCCATTCGCGATGTGGTGGCTGATGAAATCGGGCATTGGTTAAAAGATCATATGCCGCGGATAATCGCTGAAACCATGGCGCAAGCCTCTGTTACCGCGGAGCAAACAAAGCCTAGTATTCCGCCCAAACCTGCCCAAACTGCTGTCAAAACCACCGCTAAGAATGCTGCCAAAAAAGCAAGCCAGACTAAAGCCAAGCCAAAGGTTAAGGCCAAAGCCGCAAAAAAATCGGCCAAAACCTCAAAACCAAAGGCTAAGAAGGGCAAATCTTAATACAGCAGGGCTTGGCAAAACCTCTTATTATCACTAGAAAAGAACACTTATTTATTTGGTCATGGGCTGAGCCCGCATGAGGATAATATGCTGAATAAGATTTACGACCCCAAATCATTTGAAGGGGCTTGGTATCAACGTTGGCAAGATGCTGGCAGTTTTGCTTGTGACCCAAAGAGTTCAGCCGATCCTTACACCATCATGATGCCGCCACCGAATGTGACAGGCTCATTGCATATTGGTCATGCGCTGACCTTTACGTTGCAAGATATTTTGATCCGATTTAACCGCATGCGTGGTCGGGACGCGCTCTGGCAGCCAGGGATGGACCACGCCGGCATTGCCACACAAATGGTGGTGGAACGGATGCTGGCGGCTGATGGTGTTGATCGCCGTGACTTGGGCCGTGAAAAATTCGTTGAAAAAGTCTGGGAATGGAAAGATGAGTCTGGCGGCACGATCAGCCGCCAATTGCAATCTTTGGGCGCGTCTCCAGATTGGCCGCGCGAACGCTTTACCATGGATGATGGTCTGTCGGCTGCTGTCCGTAAAGTCTTTGTCGATATGCATAAGGATGGCTTGATCTATCGCGATAAGCGGCTGGTCAACTGGGACCCAAAATTGCTGACAGCAATTTCTGACCTTGAAGTGGAACAAAAAGAGGTCAATGGTCATTACTGGCATCTAAAATACCCCGTTGAAGGCATGGATGACACATTCATTACGGTTGCCACAACACGGCCTGAAACCATGCTGGGCGATACCGCGGTCGCTGTTCACCCTGAAGATGAACGGTATAAAGATTTGGTGGGTAAAATGATCCGCCTGCCGATTGTTGATCGTCTGATCCCGATTATCGCCGATGAATATTCCGATATGGAAAAAGGCACAGGGGCGGTAAAAATCACCCCCGCCCATGACTTTAACGATTTTGAAGTGGGCAAACGCAACAACCTTGAGATGATCAATGTTTTTGATGCTGAAGCCAAAATTAATGAAAACGCCCCTGAAGATTACCAAGGCATGGATAGGTTTGATGCCCGCAAGAAAATCGTTAGCCGTTTTGAAGAATTAGGCCTTTTGGCTGAAGTTGAAAAAACAACCCATACCGTTCCCCATGGCGACCGTTCCGGCGTAACTGTTGAGCCGTGGTTGATGGATCAATGGTATGTTGATGCCCATCGTCTGGCCCAGCCTGCCATCAAAGCGGTGGAAGATGGCCGGACCCGATTTGTCCCACAACGTTGGGAGAAAACCTATTTTGAATGGATGCGGAATATTCAGCCTTGGTGCGTTTCACGGCAATTGTGGTGGGGGCATCGCATCCCCGCATGGTATGGGCCTGATGGCACACCATTTGTTGCCATGGATGAGGCCGAAGCCCAAGAACAGGCCAATGCTCATTACGGTAAAGACGTCACCCTGACCCAAGATGAAGATGTTCTGGACACATGGTTTTCATCTGGTCTTTGGCCATTTTCAACCTTGGGCTGGCCAGAAAACACCGAAGAATTGAAACGCTATTACCCTGGTGATGTTTTGGTCACGGGGTTTGATATTATTTTCTTCTGGGTGGCGCGGATGATGATGATGTCCATGTATTTCATGGATGGCGAAGTGCCGTTTAAAGATGTTTACATCCATGCGCTGGTGCGGGATGAAAAAGGCCAGAAAATGTCCAAATCCAAGGGCAATGTCATGGATCCTTTGTTGCTGTCTGACCAATATGGCGCGGATGCTTTGCGCTTTACCTTGGCGGCGATGGCGGCACAGGGGCGGGATATTAAATTGGCGGAAAGCCGGATTGAAGGCTATCGCAATTTTGCGACTAAAATCTGGAACGCTTGCCGTTTCCTTGAGATGAACGGATGTGAGCCTGCTCTAGATTTTGATCTGGCTAGCGTCAAAGACCCAACCAACCTTTGGATCATCAGCGAATTGGCGAAAGCCGAAGAAAAAACCCGCACGGCTTTGCTGGAATATCGCTTTAATGAAGCGGCTGATGGCATTTACAAATTCATCTGGAATCAATATTGCGATTGGTATCTGGAATTGATTAAGCCTATCCTTTCAGGCGGTGATGATATTGCCCCTGAATTAATTGCCGAAACCAAACAAACCGCCAGCCGTGTGATCGCCGAAGCCATTCGCTTGCTGCATCCATTTATGCCGTTTATCACCGAGGAATTGTGGGAAAAGGTCTTTGCAGGTGAGGGGATGTTGATCACCTCGTCTTGGCCAAAAATTACCTCAACGGGCGGCGAAGACGCAGCAGCCGAAATTGGCTTTGTTGTTGATCTGATCACCCAGATTAGATCCATCCGCAATGAAATGAATGTCCCTGTGGCGGCGAAACCTGAACTGGTGTTGATCAATGCCGATGCCGGTAAGCAAGCGATTGCCGAACGCAACCGCCCTGCGATTGAACGTCTGGCAAGGGTTGAGGCGATTAACCTTGACACAACAGCCCCAGAGCAGTCTGCTCAAGGCGTGTCGCAAGGGTTGGAATTTGCCTTGCCATTGGCTGGTATTTTGGACTTTGATGCTGAACGCGCACGCCTCAATAAAGACATCAAAGCCGCTGAAGGTGAAATTAAAAAACTCGACAGCAAGTTAAACAACCAAGGCTTTTTGGCCAAAGCCCCTGAAGATGTGGTGGAAGAAAACCGCCGCCGGCTGGATGCTGAAATTGAAACCCGCGACCGATTGACCCTTGCCTTAAAGCGGCTTGGTTAAATATCATTACGATACATTGGAGGATCACATGTCATCAAATTGGGATAAATCAAAACTACCAAGCCGTTATGTTTCCGTTGGCCCTGAACGCGCACCCCACCGTTCCTATTATTACGCCATGGGCATGACTGAAGAAGAAATCAACCAGCCGCTTGTTGGGGTTGTCACCACTTGGAACGAAGCCGCGCCGTGTAACATCACCCTTGATCGCCAAGCGAAAGCCGCGAAAAAAGGTGTCGCTGAACACAGCGGCTCACCGCGTGAGTTTACGACCATCACCGTTACCGATGGTATTGCCATGGGTCACCAAGGCATGAAGTCGTCACTGGTCAGTCGTGAAGTGATCGCCGATTCCATTGAATTGACGGTTCGCGGCCATTGTTATGACGCATTGGTTGGTCTTGCCGGTTGTGATAAATCCCTGCCGGGCGTGATGATGGCGATGGCGCGGTTGAATGTGCCTTCTGTCTTTATGTATGGCGGATCAATCTTGCCAGGCCGTTTCCGTGACCGTGATGTGACGGTTCAGGATGTGTTTGAGGCTGTTGGCGCCCATGCGGCGGGCAATATGTCGGATGAAGACCTGCATGAATTGGAATGTGTCGCCTGCCCATCTGCAGGGTCATGTGGCGGCCAGTTTACCGCCAATACCATGGCTTGTGTATCCGAAGCGATTGGCTTGGCCATCCCGGGGTCTGCTGGCGCACCTGCACCTTATGAAACCCGCGATGAATATGCTTATCATTCAGGCCGGGTGGTGATGGAATTGCTCAAAACCAACCTGCGTCCGCGTGATATTTTGACCCGCAAGGCCTTTGAGAACGCCGCAACTGTTGTGGCGGCGTCCGGTGGTTCAACAAATGCAGGCCTGCACCTGCCAGCAATGGCGGCAGAATGCGGGATTGAATTTGATCTGCATGATGTGGCTGAAATTTTCAAGAAAACCCCATATATCGCTGACCTGAAGCCAGGCGGCAAATATGTTGCTAAAGATATGTTTGATATCGGCGGTGTGCCTGTTTTGTTGAAGGCTTTGTTGGATGGCGGTTATATCCATGGCGATTGCATCACCGTGACGGGCAAGACAATGGCTGAAAATCTGGCGGATATCACGATCCCCGCCAATCAGGATGTCATCTACACCACCGATAACCCATTGTCACCGACAGGCGGCGTTGTTGGTCTGAAGGGGAATTTGGCCCCTGAAGGTGCGTTGGTGAAGGTTGCGGGGATGAAAAACCTTGTCTTTACCGGTGTGGCGCGTTGTTTCGACAGTGAAGAAGAAGCCTTCACCGCAGTTGAAAACCGCAATTACCAAGAAGGTGATGTCATTGTCATCCGCTATGAAGGGCCAAAAGGTGGGCCGGGCATGCGTGAGATGTTGGCCACCACTGCTGCGATTTATGGCCAAGGCATGGGCGATAAAGTTGCCCTGATTACCGATGGTCGTTTTTCTGGCGCAACCCGCGGCTTCTGTATCGGCCATGTTGGCCCTGAAGCGGCTGTTGGCGGTCCGATTGGCTTGCTGAAAGATGGCGATAAGATCACCATTGATGCGGTGAACAATACAATTGATGTTGACCTGACCGAGGCAGAATTGGAAGAACGCCGCAAAGAATGGAAGCCGCGTGAAACCGATTATCAGTCCGGCACATTATGGAAATATGCCCAGACCGTCGGTTCAGCCGAAAAGGGCGCTTTGACCCATCCTGGCGGTAAGGCTGAAAAGCACACCTATGCTGATATCTAATCTAGCGTGATTGGAAAAAATGTAACAAAAGGGGGCGGTTACGCCTCTTTTTTAATGCTTCATTAAAGCCGTGATCAAACGGTGACACGGCACCAAACAGGGGTGTGATCACTGGCGCGATCATTACCGCGTGGGGTTTTATCGATCCCAACCTCAAGCAAACGATCGCTTGCCTCAGCATTGGTCAAAACATGGTCAATACGGATGCCATGGTCTTTCTGCCATGCCCCGCCTTGGTAATCCCAAAAACTATAGGCAATGGCATTGGGATGAAAAGCCCGCCACGCATCGGTATAACCCAGCCATTTCAGCCGTTGAAACGCCGCCAAAGTTTCAGGGTGGTGCAGGGCATCCCCCCGCCATTTATCGACATCCCAGCAATCTTCTGCTTTCGGGATAATGTTGAAATCACCGGTCAGCAAAACAGGGCGCTGGCTTTGGTTAAGAACTTGGGCGCGGTGCTGAAGGCGTTTGAACCAATCCAGTTTATAGACCAATTTTGGGTGCATCCCGCCATCTTCGGCAACAACTGGGTTACCATTGGGCAAGTAAAGCCCTGCCATGGTAAAATCACCAATATCAACCTCGATGTAGCGGGCTTGTTCGTCGTCCATGCTGTCTTCCAGCATTGGCAAGCCGCGGCGAACGTCATCAAACGGCACACGGCTGGCAACAGCAACACCATTATAGGTTTTCTGGCCATGGGTATGAATGTCATAGCCAGCATCGGTGAACAACTCCCGCGGGAAGTTTTCATCCATCGATTTGATCTCCTGCATAAACAGAATATCAGTACCGCTGGCTTGCAACCAATCGATCACCTGCGGGCCACGAACTTTGATGGAATTGACGTTCCAACTGGCGATTTTTAAAGGTTTAGATGGCAAAAGACGTTCCACAACCACATGATGCAGTGGCATTTGGGTTAGAGACTTGGAAATAACTGCCGATCAGTTCTTGAACATAGTCAAGTTGGCTTCCATTCAGAAATTCCAGCGACATGGTATCGACCGCAATCTGCACTTCATCGCCATCAGAAGACTGGCGAGTGATAACTTTATCGTCATCTTCAATCGCATCAACAATGCTAAATTCATATTGAAAGCCTGAACAGCCGCCGCCCAACACAGCAACGCGAAAAACATTGCCATCTTCAGATTTGATCAACGTCGCCACGCGATCCACCGCCGCATCAGTCAAATCAAATTCAGTTGTGTTGAGAACATTTAAATCATTCATCATGATCATCCATCATCGGTATAAAAGTAATATAATCAGCCCTAGGCCATGTTGCAAGCAACGCCGACAAGAGTTTTGTTCGGTCTGATCAACCCGCAATATTAAATTGAACCAAACCCAACAATAGCGTAGGTTTAATCTTGTTCATTCAGTGAAAACATCAAACCTATGGCCGATAGCAATTTAGCCCCATATGCCGCTCAACACAGCATGTCTCAAGGTCGTCTTTTGACGGTTAAGCCTGCTGATGCTGAGATTGGCAATCCTGACCCTCGCACGGCATTTCAACGGGATCGTGACCGTATTATTCACTGTTCTGCTTTCCGCAGGCTTAAGCATAAAACCCAAGTCTTTATCTATCATGAAGGCGATTATTTCCGCACACGGTTGACCCATTCTTTGGAAGTCGCGCAGATCACCCGGGCGATTTGCCGGCAATTGCGGCTGGATGATGATCTGGCGGAAGCCATTGCCTTGGCCCATGACCTTGGGCATACGCCTTTCGGTCATGCGGGTGAGACCGAATTAAACCAAGCCATGCATGATGTTGGCGGTTTTGATCATAATGAGCAAACCATCCGCATTCTGACCAAACTTGAACATTGCTATGCTGAATTTGATGGGCTGAACCTGACATGGGAGACCTTGGAAGGCATCGCCAAACATAATGGCCCTTTGACCGATATTCGCCCCAGCATCGCCGCCCTTGATGCGCAGTTTTCATTGAACCTGCAAAGTTACGCCAGTCTAGAAGCCCAAGTGGCGGCTTTATCCGATGATATCGCCTATATGGCCCATGATTGTGATGATGGCATCAGGGCAGGGCTGCTCAACCCCATTGAAATGCAGGAATTACCATTGGTGGGGCCGATTTTAAAAACCCTTGATGCGCAATATGGCACGATTGAAACCTCACGCCTTGTCCATGAATTGACCCGCCGGCTCATCAGTCTTGCTGTTTCGGATCTGGTTGATGAATCAACACGGCTATTGGCGGAACACGCCCCAAAATCTGCCGATGACGTGCGCCAAGCCGACCGTGCTTTGATCGGGTTTTCGGATGAAATGGCGCAAGACCTTGAGATGGTCAAAGCCTATCTTTTCACCCATGTGTACCGCCATTACAAAGTCAATCGCATGACCAGCAAAGCCAAACGGGTGATGCGGCAACTCTATGAATTGTTCATGGAACAAACCAATACCTTACCCCAAGAGTGGCAAATGGTTGACGGCACGCCCATTGGTGATTTAAGTCATGCTGATCGTGCGCGCCATATTGCTGATTATTTGGCCAGCATGACAGACCGTTACGCCATGATGGAACATGAACGTTTGTTCGATCTTGGCCCTATTTTGAGATAAATGATGAATATATACGCCCATTTTGAAGTTGAAATTCGTGGTATTATTGCGGCATTAGCAGAAACAGGGGATTTACCCCAAGGACTGGACACAAGCCGCATTACGTGTGAATCCCCACGTGATGCTTCCCATGGTGATCTGGCATCGAACGCAGCGATGGTTCTGGCTAAGCCTGCAGGCATGCCGCCGCGCCAATTAGCCGAAAAAATCGTAGAAAAACTAGAAACGGTGGATGGCATCACTGGCGTTGAGATTGCAGGCCCAGGCTTTATCAACATTAAACTTAGCCCTGATTTGTGGCAAAAGCGTATTAACGATATCCTCAATGCTGGGATGGATTGGGGACGCAGCACAAAAGGCCAAGGCCATCATGTGAATGTTGAATATGTCTCTGCTAATCCCACAGGACCTTTGCATGCTGCCCATGCACGTGGGGCAATCATTGGCGATGCCATGGCAGCATTGCTTGAATTTGCAGGTTATAGCGTCACCCGCGAATATTACATCAATGATGCTGGCGCGCAGGTCGATACATTGGCGCGGTCCGCCTATTTGCGTTATCGCGAAGCTATGGGGGACGATATTGGCGACATCCCGCAAGGGTTTTACCCCGGGGATTACCTGAAAGAAACAGGACAGAAACTGGCTGATCAATTTGGCGACAAATGGATGGATGCCGATGAAGACACATGGCTGGAACCGATCCGCGATTTTGCCATTGATGATATGATGGCCGGCATTAAGGCTGATTTATTGCGCCTTGATATTCATATGGATGTGTTTTCATCAGAACGGGCTTTGGTGAAAGACGGTACGGTCGATAAAACTATGGCCAATCTTGGCGACAAAGGTTTGATCTATGAAGGCGTGCTGGAGCCGCCAAAGGGCAAAACCCCCGATGATTGGGAGCCGCGTGAGCAAACCTTATTCAAAGCCACTGATTTCGGTGATGATACCGACCGCCCCATTAAAAAATCAGATGGCACATGGACGTATTTTGCTTCTGATGTCGCGTATCACTTGGATAAATTATCCCGCGGCAGTGAACGGCTGATCAATATCTGGGGGGCTGACCATGGCGGTTATGTCAAACGGATGCAAGCCGCTGTTGCCGCGCTTAGCGGTGAAAAAGATGCGCTTGATGTGCGGCTTTGCCAATTGGTCAATCTGATGGACAAAGGCAAGCCTGTTAAAATGTCCAAAAGAGCAGGGACGTTTGTCACGCTTTCTGATGTTTTGGATAGCGTTGGCAAAGATATTTTGCGGTTCATCATGCTGACCCGGCGCAGCGATCAATCAATGGATTTTGATTACGCCAAAGTCACTGAACAATCCCGCGAAAACCCGGTATTTTATGTGCAATATGCCCATGC
>WTHX01000092.1:10468-15585 GCA_011522975.1 Alphaproteobacteria bacterium
AAGTCACTGAACAATCCCGCGAAAACCCGGTATTTTATGTGCAATATGCCCATGCTCGGGCTATGTCTGTGCTCAAGCAAGCCCCCATTAAGGCGGATTCTTCGGCTGATTTATCGCTTTTAAACGATGATGCTGAACTGGCGTTGATCCGCATGATGGCGTCTTATCCTCGCTTTATTGAAGCGGCGGCAGATGCCCATGAACCGCACCGCATTGCTTTTTATCTGAATGATCTGGCGGCAAGTTTCCATGCGTTATGGAACAAAGGCCGGGATCATCCGGAATTAAAATTTATCATTGAAGGGCAAGATGACGTGACCGCCGCAAGATTGCGGATGGTTGAAGCAACGGGATTGGTGATCCGTTCAGGACTTGCTATGCTGGGTGTCAAAGCCGCTGAGGAGATGTAATGGCACGTGCTGATGGGGACAGAAACAGCCTTTCACCGCTGGTTTTAATCGGTGGCGGCCTTGTTGTGGCCAGCCTGACCTTTGGTGGGGCTTATTTATGGCTTGGGCAGTCATCGTCCAATCAATTGGTGGTGATCAAAGCCCCAACCTCGCCTGTACGTGTTGCCCCTGAAGACCCAGGCGGGCTTAAACTCAATTCCATTGACAGCCCGGTGATGGATTTATTGGTGGAACAAGCCAATCAAGATGAAAAAAACGCCGAAGTGCTGGTGCCATCTGAATCAGAACCCGAATTGCCGCCGATTGAAGTTGCGCCTGAAAATCCTGAACCTGATACTGCTGACAGTAATATGGATGACAGCGAGCAAGTCGCGACTGCAGAGAGTGAAAACATCACAGATGATGCGGAAGCAGAAGTCGAACCTGCCGTACCTGAACCAGTTGTGAGCGCTGACGCCACAACAGAAGCCGATACAGTGACCAATCAAGATGACGCGCCTGCGGCTGACGTCAAAGAAGAAAAAACCGCTGAACAAAGCAATCAATCCGATCAACCCAAAGATGAGATTGCGGATGCCATTTCATCTCTTGCATCTGATCAGCCTGCGCCGAAACCTGAAACACCGAAAATCGTCACCCCATCTGATACCGATGCGCCGCGATTTGTCGTGCAATTTGCAGCGTTTAAAAGTGAAACCCGCGCCAAAAACACCGCCGCTGTTTTGGCGACTAAACATGCCTCACGCCTGAATGAAATTACCTTGGGCTATATGCGCCGTGATGACTATTGGCGGGTGGTGACAGAACCTATGCCAAGGGCTGATGCCACCTCACTTTGCCGGATGTTTCGGTCGGTCGGCCAAGATTGCATCACCAAATTGATGGAACAGCCGCAATGATAGATACGACTGACTTTGATCAATCTGCATCACAGACACGCCCCATTGATCAAGATGGCCAGATGTCGTTGTTTGTAATTCTGGATGGGTTTGAAGGGCCGATTGATCTGCTCTTGACTTTAGCCCGTGATCAAAAGGTTGATCTCAGCAAAATTGCCATTCTGCCCTTGGCTGAACAATATCTGGCCTTTATTCAAAACGCCCGTGATTTGGATATTGATGTGGCGGCGGATTATCTGGTGATGGCGGCGTGGCTGGCGTACCTGAAATCACGATTGCTATTGCCTGATCCCGAACCTGAAGAACAGGATGAACTGGAAAACATGGCGGATGCGCTAAAATTCCAGTTGATGAAATTGGAAGCCATGCAGAACGCAGGGCAACAATTGATGGCTTTGCCGCGATTGGGGCAAGACAGATTCGCCAATGGCCAGCCTGAAAAATTCACCGTCACCGAAAATGTAGCCTTCACGGCAACATTGTTTGATTTGCTGAAAACTTATGGGCATATGGCGTCCCAAAAAGAAGCCTCGACCCTCACCATCTCTGCAACAAAACTCTATTCCGTGGAAGAAGCGGTTAATCGGCTCAGGCATTTGATCGGGCGGTCTCCGGGGTGGTCAACCTTGCAATCCTTTATGCCGCCTGGCCTTGATACGCCAATGGACAGACGCTCGGCTTTGGCGTCGCATTTCACGGCATCACTTGAAATGGTCCGTGATGGCGCGTTAAAATTACGGCAAGAATCTGAATTCGGGCCCATCTGGCTTTCCAAGACATCACAAAAACCATCCAATAGCGAACAAAGTTGAGACGATCACCATGGCTGATGAAATTGATTTGACCCGTCCGGCGCAAGTGATTGAAGCGTTAATTTTCGCCTCAACCGAACCTGTTTTAGAACGCGTTTTGGAAAAACATTTGCCTGACGGCGTTGGCCTGACCGAGGTCTTGGAAGTCATCGACAACCGTTATGGTGAAGACAGCGGCGTAGGGCTTACAAAAGTTGGGCAGGGATGGGCGTTTCGCACCAAGCCTGAAATTTCAGCCTTGTTGAACATTGAACGCGAAGCCGAACGGCCGTTATCACGCGCTGCCTTAGAAGTCGTTGCGATTATCGCTTATCACCAACCGATTACCCGCGCTGAGATTGAAGAAATTCGAGGCGTTTCTATCTCTCGCGGCACCATGGATATATTGCTGGAATTGGGCTGGATCAAACCGCGCGGACGCCGCCGCACCCCGGGACGTCCGCTGACATGGGGCACAACCGATGGTTTCCTTGATCACTTCGGCCTTGAGGAGATCAGCGCTTTGCCTGGATTGGATGAATTGAAACAAGCCGGTCTATTGCGGGTGGGGCAATCAATCTCAGACAGCACAGGCCTGTCGTCTCTGTTCAACAATGATAGTGATGACGACACTGAAGAATTGGCTGAAAACACCAGTTTTGATGATGATGAATTGCTCAATTTCGATGATGACGATATGGGCAATCTCGATGATGGCGAAGCCACTGAGGGAAATAATGCTTGAGTTTCGCAACATCAGTCATGCTTACGGCCAGACGCCATCAATTTATGATATTAATCTGACCGTTAATAATGGCGAAGTTGTTAGCCTGTTAGGGCCTTCCGGTTGCGGTAAATCAACGATCCTTAGGCTGGCGGCCGGGCTGGAAGCGCCTCTTGCTGGTGAAATTTATCTTGATGGCAAACTGATCGCATCCGCTGATCATATGACGCCCGCCGAAGACCGCGGCATTGGGCTGGTTTTCCAAGATTACGCGTTATTCCCGCATATGTCTGTGTATGACAATATTGTCTATTCCTTGAAGGGCAATAAGACCCAAAACCTGTCGTCCGGTGAAATCGACACCAAAATCAGGGATGCGCTTAATCATGTGGATCTGGCGGAATATGCCGAAGCCATGCCCCATGAATTATCGGGCGGTCAACAGCAACGGGTGGCCTTGGCAAGAGCCTTAGCGCCTGAGCCAAAATTAATCCTGCTGGATGAACCGTATTCAGGGCTGGATAGCCGCCTGCGTGAACGTATCCGTGATGATATGCTCCATATCCTAAAAGAATTGAACACATCTGTCTTGATGGTCACCCATGACAGTGAAGAAGCCATGTTCATGTCCGATCAAATCATGGTCATGCGCAGGGGGTATATCGAACAATCAGGGCGACCGATTGATCTTTATTGCCGCCCGCAAAACCCTTTTGTGGCTGAATTTTTTGGTGAGGTGAACCGTTATGACGGCAAGGTCACAGGCCAGACCTTTAAAACACCTTTTGGTGATTTTCCCATTGAAAGCGCCAATGATGGCCAGCCCGCTTCGCTTGTTATCCGTCATGAAGGCCTTATGGTGCATAATGACAGCACGCCTAATGCTGAAATTGTCGAAACACGGTTGTTAGGGCGGTATACTTTCATTCACCTGTCCATGGGATTGGATAATGGGGAAGAACTTCACCTCCATGCCCGCATCCCGGGGTTGAATATGTTTGCACCCGGCGATCAGGTGGCTTTGGCGATTGATGAAAGCCAAGCCTTTATTTTTCCCAGTCATTAAAGATTGGCCTTTAATGGTTAGACCATTTTGAAAATTAATTTAAAAAAAGTAATAATATTTGGCCTTGGCCATCTTCTTGATTGCAGAAGAACAAAACTTTTGGCTATAGTCACTTAACGAATTAACTTTTTACAAAAGAGAACAAAAAATGGGCGCTTTTGGTATTTGGCAATGGGTTGTGATCCTTGCAATCGTTCTGATCCTTTTCGCACGGCCGGGTAAAATTTCTGGCATTATGGGCGATTTCGGAAAAGGTCTCCGTAATTTCAAATCTGGCATGAAAGATGACGCTGCCATTGAAGGTGAAGCAGAAGACGCTGAAGTAATCGAAGCGGCACCTGCCAAAAAAGCAGCCAAGAAAAAGGCCGCTAAAAAGAAGAAAGCCGCCAAAAAAGCAGCCCGCAAAACCAAAGCAAAATCCTAAGACCGCTTAGGATTAACCGTTTAGGTAGAACTTCATGTTGGATTTAGGTTGGCAAGAATTTGTCATGGTTGGGCTTGTGCTGGTGCTTGTCGTCGGCCCTAAAGACATGCCCAAAGTATTGCGCGCTGTTGCCAAATATGTCGGCAAGGCGCGCGGCATGGCACGTGATTTCCAAAGCAGTATGATGGAAGTTGCCAACCAAGAAGAATTCAACGATGTCAAAAAAGCCCTGCAAGATGCCAAATCTGGCAATTTTGACAAAGTCTCTGAACAATTTGGCGATGTTAAAAACGCTATTGAAGATGCTTCGTCTGATGCGGGCATTAAAGATAGTGTAAACACATTCAAAGACGTGGCTGAGGAATTTAAATCTTCACAAAAAGAGGCGGCGTCTAAGGCTAAGCCTGCTGAAAAACCAGCCGCCAAATCGACTAAGCCGAAAGCCAAGAAAGCATCTTCGGCTGCTAAATCTACAGCATCCAAAACCGCGCGTAAAAAAGCCTCTAAAAAGGCCCCAAATAAAGCGAAGAAATCATCATCATGACTGACGCTGACCGCAACGATATGAACCCAAATGATGACGACCTAAACGATAATGGCACCATGCCGTTGGTTTCGCATTTGATCGAATTGCGCAACCGGCTTGGGATCTGTATCGGTATTTTTCTGGTTTTATTCATCGGCTCACTGGTGCGGCCTTTCGGGCAGGACAGCCGTAATTTTGCGGATGTGATTTTTGAATTTTTGCAACGTCCCTTGGCCAATGAATTGGCTGAACAAGGCGGGCGGATGATCTTCACCGC